>JAKAAK010000036.1 GCA_021797025.1 Thermoplasmata archaeon | reverse complement strand
ACACTGCGAGCCACGCGTATCTGGAAACGAGCGTTTGAAAGGCGGTGAGGTTTTCCCTGGTTTTAGCCTTTGTAATCGCAGCACCACTGTAAAATGACTGGAAAAGGATCATTTTTCCAACTGTTGCACCACCGATGCTTGATAATATCAATAACCCGGGCTCAAATCTTCCGCTTAAAGCAGCAAATAGTATAACAAAAAGATAAGGTACCGGTATAAAAATTATAAGGCTGGATAGCAAGCTTAAGGCGAATATGCCTATATATCCGAGTGAAGAAAAAAATGCGTAAGGTACAAGTATCACTATATTCTATATAACATGAGTTTTAACTTAATAATTATATGTATTCCTTTAAAAGTTTAGCTGTTTGAGTTAACCCGTTCCCCTTTCTCCCTGTAAGGTTCCAGTACACTGTATACCCTTATAAAATAATCTCCACTTTTCTATGACCTTGAAATACATAATGTCTTGCGGTATGTTACTATTGTCTTTATTGTTTATATATTCGATGGAGCTACTGATTAAAAACATGGATAAAGCATTCCCTCTGGCTGGTAGTTTACAAAATCCTGAGAATAGTAAATAATTTCGAAATGTAATACCTTATAACATTTCATGATACACTTATTTTCTATATATAGGAAGAAATGAAACTTAAAGGTTTATGAAACCATGGTAGGTAAAACGGTCAAATTATTATATAATTAGGCAGTAGTTAAATACAACATTTGAATTGTAACCTATGGTCGTTTTATTGTTTGGTTATGAACCATTTCTTGAGTTTAGTGAGAATCCTTCCATGATTATAGCACAAAAGCTAAATGGGCAGAAAATCAACAACCATAGTATAGTGTCCAGAATACTACCAGTTGATTATTCTAAAGTTGAACAGGAAATAACGGACTCTATAAAATTATTCCACCCGGATTTAGTTGTAGGTCTTGGGGTAGCTCCAGGCAGAAGCAAAATCACACCTGAAAAGATTGCTATAAATTATAAATATAGCGAAGTTGCTGATAATAGTGGAAAGAAACCGAATGGAGAACTAATAGATCACAGGCAATCTAATGGTATTTTCTCCACTCTGCCTGTAGAAACAATTGTTAATAAACTGAGTGAGAATGGTATTCCATCTTCACTAAGTCTTTCGGCCGGGGGATATTTATGCAATTATGCCATGTTTATAATAGTTAGGGAATCATTGAAAAGTGGTGTTAAAGGGGGTTTTATCCATATGCCACTCCATGATAACTTTGTAGCTAAACACCCTTATATGAATTATCCTTCTATGGATATTAGGATGATTCAGGATGCCATTGAATTGTCCATAAAAACAAGTTTGCCCCCTTAAGTGGTAAAATAGTTAGTTGAGAATTTATATTGTGTTGTATAATTAATGGGTATATGTCATTCCCCTCATAATATTGTAATTAACAATCCTAAGGGCTAGTTCCTGTATAATGCACTCTATTTTCTTAGCTTTAATTACCTCTGACATTACCCTCTTCAATACTAAAAAGTATATTTCAACGAGCCACCTTTTTCTATAGTTATTATTTTTCTTCCACTGTTCAATAGAATTCTTTTCTATAAATCTTACAATTTTAGCCCTTGTTACTGGGCCTTTAAATTTAGTAGAAGTGTTCTTCCTTAGAGGTATTATCGCATTAATACCGAGCAATTGTAAAAGTATTTTGAATCACATCATTTATGCCAAATATCCTTAAAATATTACTTTTCATTTTACTCAATAGTATTACAGTGTTATGACAGGTTAATTATTAAATATATTAATTAACGCTGAAAGGACCATTTTTCAATGAGGCGCATAGAAATTGAACTGGATAAACCAGCTAAATCTGAACCTGTGAATTTTGTCAGGAAAGGTGAAAGAATTGTCAGGGAGATTACAAGAGCCAGGATACTTATGCTTGCAAACAGCGGAAAGCATAACGATGAGATTGCGGATATACTTGGAGTAGACAGAGATACAGTACTTAGAGTAAAGATAAGGTACCTTAAGGATAGTGTTGGTAAAGCCATACACGATGACCCACGTCCAGGGCAACTCAGAAGGTATAGCGATTCTGTAGTAACAGAGGTCATGATACTTGCATGTTCCACCCCGCCTGTGGGAAGGAAAAAGTGGTCAGTACGCCTTCTTGCCGAAGAACTGGGAAAGAGAGAATCCCTGAACGGCATAAACAGGGAAACGGTAAGGTTAATTTTAAAAAAACAATGAAGTCATAGAAGAAAAGGATGTGGGTGCATACAGAAGATAGGCAGTGAGTACCGTAAAAGGATGTATGATCTACTGGATCTTTACTCCAGGAAAGGAAAGCAGCTCCATATCATTGCAATCGACAAAAAGCCAGAAGAACTCCATTCGGATAGCAGAAAGCCTATACTGGGAAAACCAGGTTTACCTGAAAAGTATGATTATGAATATATTATAAAAGGAAAAGCAAAAATTTTCATGGCTGTTAACCAGAAGAGGGGAAATGGAAAAACAAGAGTAACACTTAGAAGGACAAATAAGGGCTTTGCCTGCTTCATTAGGAATACCCTGGATGGATATCCGAAAGCAAGTAAACTGTACCTTGTTATGGATAACCTGAATACCCATTTCCACAAATCCATTACAGAAACATTCGGTGATAACGGGAGCCAAAAAATCTTCACAAGGATAGAATTCCATTACACACCAAAGCATGCAAGCTGGATGAACATGGTGGAGATAGAGATTAATGTCATGGGAACAGAGTGCACGGGCAGGAGAGTTGATTCGAACAATGATTTGGAAAGAAACGTGAAGGCATGGAAAAGGAGGATGAACAGGAAGAGGTGCAGGATGAAATGGACTTTCACAAAAGAAAAGGCTGATAGGAAACTTTCAAAATATTATACACAATAATTAAATTGTCATGACCCTAGCTTCTATATAGTTTAGCCGGGTCGTTTCAGCTATTCAATATTCAAGACCCGATTATAATGATAGATAAATTGTTAAGAAATTTATTAATAACCTAGAGAAAGAAGGAATCCATCATTTTATTGAAATATACAAGATAATCCTCTAAGGCTTGACTCATTATATCTACAAACCTCTTTAGGTTATTTTTAAAAGTCATGATTTCTAATACAGATGTAAAAGGCCAAATTGTGTACGTTTCCCAGGTTGAGTGAGTAAATGGGCTAAACTCGTTATACATTTCTGCCAATCCACTAGCTGATGTTTTAGTTAATACGGAATAACTGGAAATTTTCCGGGATAATGTCGGCATAAGCGGAACAAGAATTATTTTTTCTTCCCTGATCTTTTTTCTTACATAACCTAAATAATCATCAACTTTCTCCTCATTATGAATTCCCGAATCTTCCAGTGCAACTTTTATTTCCTGTAAACATACATTAATCAGAATATCGCTATTTTCGTTCTCGGGATCAAAGATCCACAATTTTGATTTGTTAAGTTTATTCTTTTTGGCATCATGCAGCCGAGATTTTGAGACTTTTAATCCATACACCATAAGATATAAAGCAAAGGACATTTTCTTATGCAAATTGTTTATGAATTTTTTAATTTCGTCATCGTCCAGTTGAAGATGTTCTACAATACCTTCCAATGTTTTATTCTTATCGAGGTCTGATTTACTATTGAGTAAATTAACTTTGATGCCATAATTTAACGCTTCTTTGTATGAGTCTTCATTAAACATATATTTCAGTTCCATCGCTGTTTCTTTCTTGTATTTCGCTATGAAATTCATGTGTAGTTGATCAAGAAATATATTATTAGTAAGCCCCTCAATCATACCTCTCATTTGCGATATGCATCCAGAAAAGTCTCCAACAGATATAAGGGATTCAAGAGAACTAGACTTGAGTCTGAGTTCATTCATGTAGATTACGGTGTAAGGAATGAATGATGGTTTTTTTTCCTTATCAACTAATCTGTTAATCTTTCTCATAATTTGTTCGCGTGTATTATCCGTAGTTTTTATCAAGTCCTGTAGAGATTTTGATATTTCACTTAAATCCACAGAAGCAGTTTCCTTAACTTTATCAGTATATACATCCATTTTATGTCGAAAATTTTTATTTTCCAATTGTTTCTGTGTAAATATGTTTTTGCAAACGGAAATATATTCAAATACCCTATACAGAGATTTGAGAGATTGTGAGCGTTCTTTAAGGAAATCGTTGAATATTTTCTCGTTTATATGTATCCTTAGGCCATAAATTCCATTTTCCACACTCTCCCCCCAATAATATTTGTCTAAAGAGGCTACAATCATATCATCAGGTATTTCCAAAGTTTTTTTTATTTGGGTATTCCAGTTATCTATTGCGCTTTTACCCTTTTTCCAAAATTCATCACTATTCGTAGATTCATCCTCAATTTCGGAAAGTTCAGCCAACAAATTGAATACAGCAATTGAGGGAATATCTGCGTATTGCTTATTGCTATTTCCATGGTGTATTCTAACATAAGTGCCTTTATATGGGAAATATCCAAACGATGGCCATTTTATCACGCTGTATTAACAATTTAAGATACTTTAACTTTCCCATCTCATCTATGCCAATTATATATCATTGGAAGATTAATTATTTCTTATTCTTATTTTTCATCAAAATGCTTGCTTCTGGAGAGATCGATACCGTATGTAGTAATTATATATATCTTCAGAAAATTAAGAGTGAGTGACACTATTCTAAAATCTCTCTATATTGGATAAATTGTGCCACACATTGGTGAATAACAGTGTATTGCTTATCCTATCATCTCTTCTTGGTGCTATATTACAGTCCAGCATTCTCTTGTCTTTAACAAATACTAACTCCGAATTGACTCCTTTATACTACTGTTCCAGTTAATCCATAGTGTCATTTACAAACCCTTTGCAAGGTATTTCAACCTCTGCGCATAGGATTCATAGTTTTTCTTGTCTGTTAAAGAATAATTAGTGGCATTCCCTGTTGCATCTGAATTTGCAATATTTTTCATTATCAATACATGGAGATTGGATTTGGCCATCACAACTTCATTGTCTGAATACAATCATTCTATTGTTTTACAAGTATTAATTTACTCCGGTTAAGTGATAGTGAATGAGGATGCCCGGGGCTTTTAACGATATGCATAATGAATTCAACTGTCCCTATAAGTGGTTAAGTTCCTTCATTGCAGTTTTAATTCTCTGTGAAAACACAGATTCGTATGTTCTCCAACCACTATTCTTTTCCGGATGTTACATGGTATATGTCTTCCCCAGTATATTGTTTATCAACTCAAGTCTGTACTACATGTTTTCACTCCTAGTTAGTCCCATTCCAATCACTATACATATACATATACTACGTATATGTATATGACCAATAAAAAGGTAAAATACATTAGACAAAAGAGGACCCTATAAAAGCAATATATAAATTCATAGAGGGAAAAATAATCCGGTTCGGATCGACGCTACTCTAATCTATTTTTCTTTAACTTCATCTGGACTTTTCTTCTTATGGCGAAAATAATACGCCTTGTTTCTATTATCAATATCTTTTGCGAGTTCAATTTCTTGTGTATCCCATTTTCTGGACCATATTATTCTGTTCTCACGTATCCAGTAATGTGATTCGCACGCAAGGGTCCAATTACCTATTGATGGGTAAAGCGAGACAGATTCACCATTCCAAATAAGTGTCCAGTCTGTTGGTGTAATAGGGGTTACTACAATTTCACCGCAGCCAGAAGGGCACATATGTGTAGCTGTGTTATATCGAATAGATATGTACAATACACCCTCCTTTATCTCATCTGGAATAAATTCAACGAATTCAGGCCTGATTATTCTATTTCTTTTCAAAATACTCATCGTTATCTATACTATTCGTAATAATACCATACGTTGTGTTGTACTCATTTCCCATATCTAAATAAAAACCAGACAATTTCTTCCATTTAATAACAGCAAGGGCTGCATTCAGAGCATTAATCTCCGCTATTTGTATGTTTGTTTCATATTCATTGTTTCCATCTCCGTTGAAGTCGATTCGTCTTGCTATGTGTTCATTAAAATTGGGGGTACACGTTGTGACCCTTGCACCGCCACCCAGAAGGCCATCAGTATCATATATACCAATACCTGTATCTATGAACGGTATCTTTTTTTCAAGAAAAAAGTCAATTATTGCTTTCTTATTTTGTCCATCCATACAAATAAATGCAAAGTTCATATCTTTCAGTTCAACTACATTTTTTTCATCGATGTATTGTGCATGTGGAAATATATTATGTCTCATCTTCGAATAGACTCCAGCAAACCAGTCAACTTTGCGCTCCTTTTTTTTAAGTTCATCAATATCAGGCGCACCTGGAGATCGGAAGGCATTATGTTGAAGGAAATCATCCCCGTCAAAGAGGTGGATCTCCTCTACCGGGGTTTTAGCTATAAAATCTAGAACGTAAGAACCTGTACCACCTAATCCTATAATCGCTATTTTGCCAGTATTTAACTTTTCATTGGCTGCCGAAATGCCAGCACGGCTAGTTGCAGTATCCATATAGCAGAAAACAGAGTTATCTTTATCAGATGGAATAACCGGAAAAGTCCTGGCTGTGGCGTTAGGATCAATGACATGAGCATAGCTTTCAAGTATTTTAACATATGTTGTAATCTTTTCATAGTAGTCATTATAGCCTTCATTGCGCAGTTTCTGTGAGAATGAAAGAGTTGCATAAAGATCTTCACATATCTTGTCATGCCTGTTAGGGTCGTTTACTAACATTGAAAGTTTTATCCCCTCTGAATTGCATGGATAGGAGCCTGCCCAGAGAACAACATGACTTTTTGGTTTTACAGTGTTATCACCTGCTAAATCAAGAGTAGAAATAAGTATTCCATATACAATGTTTTTCGTATCATTTACATACGGTACATGTTTGACTAAAAGATAAGTATTTACAATGCTTATTTCATAGCCTTCGTCCCTGAGTTGCTTCAGATCCGGACTATGATTTAAAAGTTCTGGTGACATCAAAAATCATACCACTTTTGATTGCTACTGACTGGCCTTCAACCATAGTTCCATGAGGTTGATCCTTTGTACCATGATTGTACTGTACTGTAAATACATCAGTAGGATTGGTTGCCTGTGGGAATGCCAAATTAACTATCTGCGTGTAATTAATAGAATCTTCTTGCCATGGTTTAGGCTTACCATTAACTATAATTTCAAATTTTTTTTCTTCTTTCTCCATATTTTTATCCTCCTAATTGTATATTGTAATTTGCACCTGATATAAAAGCTTTCATTCTTACTAGAGTATGTAATTCTAAACTGTACCTATATTTGAACGGAAAATAACAAGGGTTAACCATGGTACGCGCCAGTTAAATTTCAACACATATGAAACGATTTATTTCACTATGTACATATAGATGAACCCTATCATACTATATCTATTTGATTTTTACTTGTACATCGGGAATAATGTATTGGTGGATTAACCTATAGATACTTTTAGTGATCAATATTCTCCATTTCAGCACATTCAAATACCGCTATAATTTCTCAAATATAGCCGCCCATAATTAAAAGGAATGCATCAATGAAAATCTGGTTCAACTAAAAATGTATTACGTGTAACAAGCTGAGCTGAAAATAAAAGTATAAGGATATATTAAATAGGAAATTTTACTTATCTTTTATAATGCTTTCTAACCTGAATGAAAGAATATCTCAATATATTCGTAGCCATAAAAAAGATTTTCTGGCCTTTGCAATAGCCATTGCATTCTTTATAGTATTCTCTATATTTTCTATCCTGCAGTATTATTCACTGGGAACATCAGCCTATGACCTTGGTATTAATGCACAGAGCCTCTATGCTTTTATTCACAAAGGAGTATTCTATACGCCATTATTAAATGAAAACACACTTGCACAGCATTTTACAATTTTTAAGTTTACCCAGGTGCCCATTTACTATTTTTTTCCTTCCCCAATATCTCTCATGATATACGAAGACCTGTTTATTGTATTGGGAGGTTATATAGTATATATGCTTTCAATGGAACTATTAAATGACCACATAAAGTCACAGAAATTGCTTTATCTTATATCAATTGGCTTTCTGTTATCCTATGAATTTTCTCCATTTACAGAGGGCCTGATATCATTTTCATTCCACAATATGGCATTTCTGCCCTTCTTCTTTTTACTTGCATTTTATGCATTTTTAACAGAAAAGAGAATGCTTCAAATAATTTCTATGGCATTTATAATAAGCCTGCATGCCAGTTTCATTTATCTGGTTGCTATATTATTATTGTATGAATTCTTATATCTTCATACGGCAAGAGGAAAGAAAATCAAAACCTGGCTATCAGCAAAATCTAAACCAACCGGGGCAAAGAATTTTGTATACTTTATTATTTTCATTGTAATCCTATATGGATATCTTATATTTGCTGGATTTATGAAATCTGATATTTCCGGAATATCATCATTTTCAGCATTCCCAACAACAGGTGAAACCGGCACACCTGTGAGCTCTCCAGTTGCATTGTTATTATTGTTATTCCACAACCCGGGAGAATTTGCATCAATTATTCAAACAAATTCCAGTGGAAAAATATTTTACATTAATCTTTTATTCGGTTCAAATATTTACCTTCCATTGTTTTCTCCTTTATCATTAATGCTTCTGCTTCCATATATTCTGTACGCTATGCCCTCCTCATACTCTGCTTATTACCAGCTCGGTTACCAGTATTCTGCTATGGTAGTAGGGGCTATATACATATCTGCAATAATCGGTACGTATAATTTAATATCCCTCGGGAAGTATATTTATAGCCATAATAAATCCATGAGATTACGGGCAAAGAAACTATCTGCAAAAATGCATGATGGGAATGCATGGGTTCGTGTCATAAGCATAATTATAATTGTGGTACTGGTTATATCGATACCATACGGATTATTATCACCTCCAGCTATACATCAAACAGACCATAGCACGATGAATGATATATTTGAGCAAAATCCGGATGGGGCTGCTTCTTTCCTCATTAATATTTCCCATAATCTTCCTCAGAATTCATATATACTGACTGAAAACTCATTGATGCCTTATTTTAGCAATGACATAAACACCTATTCCACCCCCTGGTCTCCCGGATATTATAATATCCTGCCAGAATACAGATACATTGTTATACAGAATAATTCTCTCTGGGCTAAAATTGGAGGTAGCCGGTCCCTGCAAAGTATTGTTAATAATAGTTCCATAATTAACAATTACACTGTAATAGATAGTTATACACCAGCACATATAATAGTTTACGAAAAGAAAAGTTATATATCCGCATCGGATAATAAGATTTGAACCAATTCTTTGAAAAATATGGGTTTGTACTCTTCATGCATAACTTCAGCTGTTTGGGGTATCGAATTTAATATAGCTTTAAATTCCTCTTTCCTCCTATACGCTTCCATTAGCATGTATACCCTTAAAAAATCATCCGTACCTTTCGGTGATCTTGAACCATCTGATACTTTTCTGTATGTTACCATTGGCCTTATTGCCATCTCTGCCCTGTTGTTGGTGGATTCTACTGATCTATTGATTACAAGCCTGAATCAATCCTTTCTTTTGCGCCTAAATGGTTATTTACAAAGCTCTAGCATTTCTTAGATCCATATGAGCTATCAATCTGGAGGAAATCTTCATACAGAGATTCCAAATTCTATTCTGCATTAATAATCATTGCAATGGTTATATCCTTGCCATATGAAATTTTATCTCCACTGGAACTTGAACATACGTCTGACACGAGACAGAAGAACGATATATATAAAGAAGGAACAGGTGGAAATACCACATTTACAATTAATATGTAAGGGCATCTTCCCAAAAATTCATACGTGCTGACGGAAAACTCATTAATGCCATATTTCAGCAAATATCTACACATATATGCACGTCCATATACATCCGGATGTCATAACAATTTATCGAAATTCCAGTATATGATTATTCAGAATAATTCATTCTGGGCTAGAGACGGAGGGAATTACTCACCGCAGAATATTGGTGACAGAGAACTAGAAATTGTTCTGGATTGCAAAATTATCAGTCAGGTAATATCATAGTGTTGCAGCGCAGTTGCCCAAGGGAGTATATGCTTTTTAGTTATATATCATAAATTCAACTTCCTTTGCCAGGAATAATTCTTTAACATAAATTTGCATAAAATGAACATCTGAAGTAACCTTAGATTTGCCAGCATGCCTTTCTTTAAATACATACGGCATTTCCTTTATTTTTGCATGGGGATTGCTTGCCCGGAGGAATATCCCGATTTCATAGCCTCTCCATCTCTCATTTATATGTAGATTCATCCCATTCCTAAAACCAATATAACATGACACTGGATCTGTTATATTTCTGCTGGTACTTAGCAGCATTCTGGCAAGAAAAGAAGCTCCACGCGATATTATGCCCCTGATCAGTTTCCTATTGCCGGTACCTCCCCTTTTAAGATACCTGCTCATAATTACCATATCATATTTTTTTAGCAGGGTATCATATATAGCATTGATATACTCGGGTGGATGTTGCAGGTCTGCATCCATTATGATTATATATTTTCCATCTGCATCCTTTATGCCCCTATATCTGGCTATCAATGTAGATTGTTTATAATCACTGAATATATATTTTGATAAAGGATTTTTATTGCAATAATCTATTATAAATTCCCTTGTGCCATCTATGCTATTGTCATCAACAAATAGCAGTTGATATGTTATTTTTTTACTTTTAAGAACAGAGTCTATACGTTCAGTAAGTTCCGGAAGATTCTCCACTTCATTCAAAGTTGCGAGCACAATTGTTAGATCAATATTTCTGTCAGACATATTAACACAAGTCTATCCAAAATAACTAATTTAAACTTTTGCATGACTAATAGAATTGGGAAAATTAAATTTATAATTTCGTGTCGTTTATACTAAATAATTATAATATTTTTTTAAAATTATTAGGATGAAAAGACGCAATTAAAAAATGGCACATCGTTATATGTTCTTGAAGATGGAGATAAGTAATAACAACCTATTTAACACCATATATTTTTAGTTTTTTTATCTGTTTGCGGTTCTATCCAATAAAAAAATAAAATAGAATAAATATAGCTATAAATATTTCATAAATATGGTTTAGAGCTATTTGTAGCATTAAACCATGTTAGTATGTGTCTAGGATAAAATCTGGGAGCTATAATTGGTGATTATTTTATATGTCGTTATAATTACCTAATGTGGTAACTTATATTACAGCGGATTCGACAAAAACTGGCGTAGGGAAATATGCCAAGGACCTCTATACATTAATGTTCCCGCAGAGTAAAATAGTACAATTTGTATTCAACTATAAATATGCAGATAATTTTTATAAACATCCATATACTGGATATAATACCCCATTGCTAAATTATATGTTTTCAGGTTTGGTGTTCAGAGCAGGTATTAATTCAATAAATAATAGCAAGGATATTATACATATAACATCGCAAACAATGAAGCCAGTATTTAATAACCCGAATAGGGTAATTACTATACACGATGCTATAGCATTTAATAAAAAAATTTACAATGCCCATGGAATACAAAAACTCAAGAGATTTTTTATGAAGCACTACTTGAAGGAATATCTAGCATATATTAATATTATTACTGTATCAGATCATATTAAAAATCAGCTAACTACAAAATTAAATGCCAAAGAGGAAAATATAACGGTAATTTCTCCATATATATCAGACAACTTTTTTCATATGGGGAATAAAAATTTGTTACGCACTGAATTAGGATTGCCATTAAATAAAAAACTTATATTGTCAATATCATCGGATAATCCGAGGAAAAACCTTCCTATGGTTGCTAGCATAATGGAAAATCTTGACGAGTCATATCAACTGGTAAGAGTAGGGCCACATATAGGCAATAGCATTACATTCAACAATGTGGACGAAGTAACAATCAATAAAATATACAATGCCTGTGATCTATTGTTGTTCCCCACCCTGGAGGAAGGTTTCGGGTATCCTGTAGTAGAAGCATTTAAAACTGGATTGCCTGTTATATCATCGGATATAGATATAATAAGAGAAGTTTCCAATGGTGCAGCTTTACTTGTGAACCCTGAAGAGTTGAAAGAGAATGTAGAAGGCATATTCAGAATACAGGATAATAGCGAATACTACATTAAGAAGGGATATGACAGGGCTAAATGCTTTTCAGGAGAGGTTATAAAGAAAAAATTAACTTCATATTATAATTCATTAAAATAATGTTAATTAAATATTATGTACAAATTTCTAATTGAGAATACCAATGCAGATAGGCACGGAATAAATTTCCTGGTATATTCCGCCATCCATGAAAGTATATTCAAATATTTTACTGGCCATACCAATTGCCACCCAATTCTTAAGTCGGTGATATATTTGGATAATTAATATATTGATAGTACGAATATTTACTTTCAGGTAATTCTCAATAGATAAATCATAGATGTATTTTTCTTTAATTTCAATATTTTGTTTGGGTTATCGTAAAATTATTTATTTTATCACTGTTGTTAATAATTACTGTGAACCCATGCACATATGCATTAGATGATATGTTCATGAAGTAATTGTTTTGATCATGAACAGTATAATTATTCAAAGTTCCATTTCCAAACACTATCGATAAATTACCATTATAATTATTATCAAATGCAATGCTTAGATTATATGTGCCTGGCGCAATAAAGTTTGTTAAGTGTCCGATATTTGAATCTGGTTCAACCGAATATTGTAATGGAATAAATTTAACAGGACTACCATCATAGTTTTTTTCCAGCAATATCATCCCGTTGATTTCAGCGTATATTCCGTAATTGTCTGATTTATAATAACCATTGAATTCATTTACCATTAGCTTATTGCTTATCTGTGGCACATCGAAGGTAGATGAGTATATATCGGTGATGATATACTGCGGATTATTGGCGTCGGCAGGAAGCTGCCAGTTATATTTTTGAGTTAACTGTGGCATGTTATTCTGGATTAAAACAGAGGAATGCAGTGGAATCAGTGCTATTAACACATTTAAATATTTATCATTTATATTGTAGTTAATGCAACCGTATTCATTATAATAAAGATTATTTCCCGTGATCACTTCCCTCACGGAACTATGTGAGTCCTGATTTACAATTAAAGATCCAGCAGGTGTGAAGAATATTGCAAGAACGATGTTTAATATTAATATTGTAGCCAGAACCTTTTTTAAATTCAATTTTTTAAAATTATGTTTTTTTATATATTTTAGGTTTTTAATATTTTTTATTCCGAACAATGCAGATAAGAATATTCCTGATGCATATAACGCAGGATACTGGTACAGTAATGTATCTCCATAAAATGAATTTCCCGAAATGAAAAACAGCAAATAAAATGGAATTACTAAGAGAAACCATTCAACCCCGAAAAATGATAAAAACATTAGTGGGAATGTAACTCGGAATATAAATAGAATTTTTGTTTCAAGTGAGTCCCTGTATATTGATAATGCAGGTGTGATAATTGTGCTTGTGTATCTTGTTGTCACATTTATTCCATAATACAGGTTAGCCACTACAAATATAATGAGGCTTATTGAAAAAGCAATAATAAAATATTCTTTTTTTATTTTTTCCAGTTTTTTATAGTGAATTAACAAATATGCCAATGCAAATAATCCAATTATTACCGGAGCTAACAGATCAGTGATTGCTGATAAAGTTATGAATAATAAGGATGTTTTATATTTATTTTTCAAGAAAAAGTATATTGATATTAAAAAAAATGTCGGAAATAACGCCATGAAATGGAAATCAAAGAAATATGTTCCGTACAATGGATAATATAATAAATAGGATAATGAAAATAATAAAGAGTTAGATCTGGATAAAATGTTATTAGATATAAAATATAATGGTATTATACCAAAAGATAGCCACACGCTCTGAAATATCAATAATATATATTCATGTGGATATAAATAGTAGAATGGTGCAATTAATATATATATTAATTTATTCATTAAAATTGGCGTTGGGTTTAGTGAAGTAGCGATCAATCCTCCCTGGAATACATTGTAAATGGCCTGGCTGGACACACCAAGGTCAAAGACAGTTGCGTGAAACGAAAAATATTTCATCACGGATAAATATGAATATAATAGTGAATTTACAATAAATGCTGTGATGATTATGATTAATGCCATCTTATTGTATTTCATTTACAATGTATAATATAAATTTGTATATTTAACTGTCTATGATCGTTTTTCCATTATCTATGTTTGAGAAATATATTTACTGTATAAAACAAACTGAAAATATATATAGCGTATATGACTATCTTATATAAAACTGCATGAATGAATTAGTCGAAGAAATTATATACCCTAACAATTACGAAGTGAACGATTATCCTGATATAACATTTATTATCCCGGCATACAATGAAGAAAAGCGAATATCTTATGTGATAGATGAGTTATGTAATTACATATCCAATAACAGGCTTAACTGGAATGTCATAGTATCTATTGATGGAAACGACAATACAAAAAACATAGTTCATGAGTATTCAAGAAAATATGATTTTATAACAATGGATACTTCAAATTCAAGATCTGGCAAGGGAAATGCGATAAAAAGGGCGATAATTCATCATAGTTCTATTTTAGAGGACTTTATAATATTCATGGATGCCGATAACAGTATAAAATTCGATGAGATTTTAAATGCAATAAAAATTATCAAAAATAATGATGTTATAATATTAAACAGGTATTCCAAAGAAAATGGCATACCATTTTTAAGAAAATTTCTTGGAAGGACTTTTAATTTAATAACAAGGGGATTTTTAAGATTAAAAATACATGATACCCAGTCTGGTTATAAGATTTTTAAAAAAAATATTGTAATGAAAGAAATAAATAAAGTTGGTTTGGATAACGCATTTTTTGACATTTCGTTATTATATCATATAAAAAACGATAACTATAAGATAAAGGAAATAGATTCAAAATATGAATACAATGAGAATACATCATTCCATGTATTTAAATTGACAATAAATATGCTACTATCAATATTTGCATTCAAATTTCGATATTCTAATTTGTATAATAAAATACCTGAAAAGATAAAGCTTAAGCTATTGGAAATATTTCATAAAGTTATAAATGATTAATAGTAACTTATTTAATACGTATAAATTCCATCAATGTGTTTTCCTTCGTCGAATTATGATAATATATTATATCTATTATTAATTTTTTAAATTATAATTACGAGTAATAGAAAGATATTAAATGTTATAGAGTCTAATTTGCATCGCATAAATTTTGTTATCCTTTATGATATTCTGAAATGAGTTTCTTAATAAATTTATTATGAGATTAATTGAGGTACTTATATAAAAGATTTGAAAATTATACATGCAAAAAAATTTAAAGATAATAGATGATTTTTTTTAGGAGAAATATAGAAATAAATCCTTTGAAGGACATTATATGCAATATGTCTGACATAGATATTTATATTATCGATTATTAACTATTTATATAGGTTGGTGATTAAAGATATCAGGGTATAGTGGAAATCAAGAAATGCAGAGATTTAGTAATCCTGCGGTATTTACTCCAACCAACGAGAATAATAACTTGTCTCGGAATTTTCAGGAAGCAAAGATAGGAATTTCAATAATTATTCCTGCATATAATGAAAGAGATAGAATAAAGAAATCCCTTGATAGCTATATACCTGTTATAGAGTCATTTAATCTACCATATGAAATAATAGTTGTTATAGACGGAAATGACGGCACCGAAGATGTGATAAGGAACTATAACAATCTAAGTTATTTTAAGTCAAGTGTAAGATTGGGTAAAGGGGGTGCAGTAAAGAAAGGTTTATTAATGGCACAATACAGATATATAGGGTTTGTCGATGCAGACGGAAGCCTTGCTCCAGAAGATTTCAAAAAATTACTGCAACAAATACAGGATAATTCCTGTGTAATATCCTCAAGATATGTTAATGGAAGTAAATGGATAAATAAGGAGCCGTTCTTTAAGAGATTTGCAAGCAGAGGATTTAATCTATTCGTTAACCTTGTTCTCAATTTAAAAGTTAAAGATACACAATGCGGTGCGAAATTTTTTAAATTTGATATTATTAAAAAAATAATCCCGCAAATAGAAGTTACTAACTGGACATTTGATGTTGCTATTTTATATCATATAAAGCGTATGGGGTACAATATAAAAGAAATACCGGTAAAGTGGAGTCATGATCTGGGAACAAAATTCAATTATACAGTTTCTATTATTCCAATGTTTCTCACTGTAATTGCAATAAAATTAATGAATTCAAGGATTAAAGATTACGTCCCGGAATTGCTATTCAAGATAGTTTCAAAATTTAAGGTTTATTGAAGCATTCTTTTAACGCCTGCCCTGATATCATATTCGGGCTCAAACTGCAATTTTTTTCTTACTTTTTCTATATTAGCTCTTGTAACCATCTGGTAGCTTGTTAAGGGATTTTTTACATATTTTGATTCAATATCTGAATGCATCTCTTCCTTTCTAATTTTATAAATTGTATTAAAATCCGTTGATATTCCCGTGCCTATATTATAGGCTTCTCCTGCTTTGCCTTTCTCCATTGCAAGAACTGATGCTCTTGCATTCTGTTCAATAGGAATAAGCTCCCATTTCTGGTTTCCATTGCGATATTTCACAGGTGCTTTATTAA
>JAKAAK010000035.1 GCA_021797025.1 Thermoplasmata archaeon | reverse complement strand
GATATAATCATACTGGGAGATCAGTCATCGGATTCATATTCTGGTCTTCTTGCAGGTATTCTCTCATCGGAATTGGGTTTAAATGTTATTACAAATGCAATTGGTATAGAAATCAAGGATAAAATAGCAAACGTAACAGTGGAGTCAGAAAATGAGGATATCACCGTAGAGACCGAACTGCCCGCAATAGTTTCTGTGGCCCAGGAAATAAATGAGCCGAGGTTGCCCAAAGTCATGCAGATAATGGCAGCTGGCAAGAAAAACATAAATATCATAGATGGAAACCCGGACTATAAGGATGATACCCGGATAATATCTGATAAAGCACCCGAAAGCCAGAGAAAGAAAATCATATATGAGGATGGAAAAGGAATAGATGAAGTTGCAAAAATTTTAAAGGTGGTCAAATGAAAGCACTTATATTCTCGGATGAACCTAAAAACGCCAGGGAGATCCTGACATACCTCCGCGGAAAGATGGAGATGGATGTCATATCTACCGAAGACAAAGAATTGCCTGAATACGGAGCCCAGAAAGTATATTTCTACAAAGATGGATTTGTTGACAACCTCAGCAAATTCCTTGCCGATCACATATCCAAAAACAAATATGATTTCGTATTCATTTCCTCCACAAATATTGGCAGGGAACTTGCAGGCATATTATCCTACAAACTTAAAATGAAATGCATGCCGGAAATATTCTCATTTGAGCATGGTGGAAAAACCATAACAAAAAGATTCTTCCATGGTGGTAAAACTGTCGTTGAAGAAGAAAGTGATTTCCATATGTTTACTGTATCAGCGGGAATATGCGAAGCAGAAAAAACCGATAAAAAGTCGGATGTGTCAAATATAAATCTTGATAAGAGCAATTACAAGATAATCAATGTAAAAAGCAAGAACACTGCCGGAACCGATATAAGAAATGCAAAGGTCATAGTATCCATAGGAAGGGGCCTGGGTAGCGAGGAAAATATCAAAAAGATCCAGCCATTGGTGGATGAACTCCATGCGGAAGTTGCCGGTTCAAGGCCTGTTTGCCTGGACTATAAATGGCTCAGTGAGGATAAACAGGTAGGGCTTTCAGGTAAAAAGGTAAGGCCGGATTTTTACATAGCACTGGGAATATCGGGGCAAATACAGCACATAGCAGGAATACGTGGATCCAAAACAATAATAGCAATAAACAAGGATAAGAGCGCGCCCATATTTGAAGAGTGCGATTACGGCATTGTAGGAGATCTGTTTACCATAGTGCCTGAACTTGTTGAAAAATTAAAATAATTTTAAGTTAACGTTTTCAGTGAAAGTGCCATAAATTTTTATTTTAATTAAAAATAATATTTACTATAAAAACAATGAAATTTTTGCATCCGCATCATCCATTTCACAATTTAACGAGCTATAAATATGAAATGATCTTATTCCGTGGTTTAAGCATTCAAAAATGAACCTAGCATTTCAGTTTAACAACATTTAAATAAAGAATCAGTCTATATATATTATGAAAATAATACTTACAGTAGACTCAGAAGAAAAAATAGCGATGTCAATTACTGCGGCAGGGCATCTTTCAGAAATGGAGGAAACTGAGCTCGTAGAAGTTGTGTACCTTAACGGTGGAATAGCAGCAGTTGTGGAAAAAAACAGGATTAAACCCATGCTTGAAAATAAAAAGGTGCAGGTTGTTGCCTGTGGCACTTCAATGATCGGGAGAAATATAGAAAAAGATGAACTTGCGCCGGGCGTGGTTTATGTACCTGCAAGTTTGAAAGAAATTATAAAAAGAAAGCAGGAAGGTTATATGTATCTTGTGCTATAAAAATTAATTTTTAATTTCTCATATAAGGTGGATTTTTTTAATAATTTAATCAACAATTAATTGCACCGAATAAAAATTTAAATAACATCTTGTTCTCAATTATTATGAAAGATACGCTTCCTGTAAATGAAAAATACAGAATACACATGACAAAATATTTTGAGGAATATGAAAAATCATTCAAAGATCCTGAAAGCTTCTGGAAGGAGAAAGCAAAATTAATAGACTGGTTTGAGCCCTTTGATCAGGTTCTGGACGAATCCGGAAAACCCTTTTATAAATGGTTTGTGAATGGAAAAACAAACATGTCATATAACTGCCTGGACAGGTATGTCAATAATGAGAAGAGGAACAAGGTTGCCTTTATCTGGATACCGGAAACCGGGGAAGAGAAGGTAATCACATATTTCGGGCTTTACAGACGGGTAAATGCACTTGCAAAGGCACTTTTAAACCTCGGGGTGAAGAAAGGTGACGGTGTCACAATATACCTTCCCATGATTCTGGAAGCACCCATAGCCATGCTTGCATGCACCAGAATAGGGGCAGTATTCAATGTTGTATTCTCCGGATTCGGTGAGGAGGCACTGGCACAGAGAATAGACGATTCAGGGTCGAGAACCATCATTACCGCAGACGGTGGCTTCAGGAAGGGAAAAATAGTCCACCTGAAGAAAATAGTTGATGCGGCAATAGATTTGAGCAGGGGCGTCGATAATGTTATAGTTGTCAAAAATACAAAGGAAGATATTAAAATGGAATCCGGACGTGATTACTATTATGATGATATAATAGAAGATTCCTATGTGAAGCCTGTGGAACTTGATTCTAATGATCCTCTCTTCATATTATACACATCCGGAACAACCGGAAGGCCCAAGGGAATAGTACATGGCAACGGTGGATATCCGGTATGGATAGCCAATACCATGAAATGGGCATTCAATCCGGGAGAGGAGGACAGATGGTGGTGTGCAGCTGATATAGGCTGGATAACCGGGCATAGCTATATAGTATTCGCACCGCTGCTTCTCGGTGTAACATCCATAATGTATGAGGGAGCAATAGATTACCCGAAGCCAGACAGGATGTGGGACATTGTTGAGCGTTATGGCGTGAATATGCTATATACATCACCGACGGCAATCCGGCTTTTAATGAAATATGGCGAGAAATATCCATTGATGCATGATCTCTCATCATTAAAGGTGCTCGGCACCGTGGGAGAGCCAATAAATCCCGCTGCATGGCACTGGTTCTATGAGGAAATAGGGAAGAGCAGGTGCCCCATAATAGATACATACTGGCAGACTGAAACAGGTGGTTTCACCCTGGCACCATCCAGAGAACTGGGAATGCCGGATTTAAAGCCCGGTTCTGCCACCTTCCCCATGCCGGGCATTATGCCTGAGATACTGAGAGAGGACGGCAAAGCTGCAAAGAGCGGAGAAAAGGGGTATATTGTAATAGACAGGCCATGGCCCGGACTCATGCTCACGGTAAACAACGATGACAAAAGATACGAAGAGGTTTATTTCTCCAAATTCCCAGGAAAATATCTCATGGGCGATTATGCCATAAAGGATGAGGATGATTATTACTGGCTGCTGGGAAGAAGTGATGAGGTATTGAAGGTCTCGGGCCACAGAATAGGCACAATAGAGATCGAGGATGGACTGGTATCCATGAGGGAAGTAGCCGAGGCAGCAGTCTTCGGGAAGCCAGATACCATAAAGGGCGATACCATCATAGCATTTGTAACACTTAAAGAAGGTTATGAAAAGAGCAGCGAATTGATAGATTCATTGAAAAAAAGAATGAGAACCGAGCTGGGCCCCATCATGGTTCCCGAGGAAATACATATAGTTGAGTCCCTTCCCAAAACAAGATCTGGAAAAATCATGAGGCGCGTAATCAAGGCAGTGTACCTGAACCAGGTAACCGGAGATATCAGCACCCTGGAAAATGAAGCATCCGTTGAGGAAATCCAGAGAGCCATGGAGATAATAAGAAAAGGAACCGGGGATTAGTAACTCTTTATTTTTTAATAAATTTCAATAAAATTGGAATTTTCATGAGTGTGTCAGGGCTATCCACAATCAGATGTTCCAGTGGTTTTTTGTAAGGATCAAACATGTCAACATGGACCTCATACCTGTCAAGAAATTCTACTACATGTATACCGCAGGTTGCTTTATCAATGCTGCTGCGGTAATCCCTGATCTGCCCCCTTATTTTTCCAACAGATCTGAAAAAAATTCCAGATTCCATAGGATTTCCAATAGATTTCGGTACATCTATTTTTCCGAATGCAAGAGCCATGGCACATATGGAATTCCAGGAATCAATCATAATTACAGAACCAGAAATATTACTTAATCATTGTGATTTTATACCAATTGTATGTTAATTGCAAAGCGGATCATAGTAAACAAGTTATTCATAATCCTGTAACTATAATCTCCTTATCAAAAACATTTATATACATTAGTATAATACTAATTTCCTATGCATGATAATAAACCTAAAGATATTCCAGCAACATTGAGAAGGGGGCAGGTCGGGACATTCGGGGCAATAGCAGAGGAAATTTCTGCAATGGCACCTGCCTGTGATTCGGTGGCATTCGTTGTTGCATCCGCGGCATTTGCGTTCTTTTTGACGCCCCTGTCTTTCATTATAGCTACACTGACAATGTTTCTCGAGGTTAACACACTTTACCATCTATCCAAGAGGCATGCAAGTGCCGGTGGTTATTATGGATATGTTGCCACGGCTTTCGGGCCCACACCGGCAATATTTTCGGGATTGATGTATCCCTTTTATCAGATAGTAAGTACAGCGGCTATACCGGTATTCGTCGCAGGTGTTGTTCTTCCAGGGGTAGTGCAGTATTTCATACATGTGGGAATGCCTGCATGGATATGGATTCCATTTATCCTCGTTTTCATTATAGTTCCTATAGTAATAGCAATCATAGGAATCCGGCCGCAGATGAAATACATACGGGTAGCAGCCTTTTTTGAAATTATATTCCTGATTGTTTTATCTACTATAATTATAATTAAAGCGCCGGATAACACAGTAAATGTGTTCAACCCTTATAGCTTCCCGCAGTACAGATCATGGTTTTCCGCCGAGGGCGGTCCGATTGCCGGTGTCGGTCTGGGAATGGTGTTCGGTCTCACAAGCTTCATAGGTTATGGAGGTTCAGCGCCACTGGGTGAAGAGGCAACGCATCCCAAGGCTATTACCAGATCCCTGGTATTCGGTCTTCTGATTACAGGTATAACGCTCACAGAGGTGTCATATGCACAGATAGTAGGGTGGGGAATACCCCTTATGCAATCATTTACAAGCAGTGCAATTCCAGGGGTTATCACAGCAACACTATATACAGGAGCTGTAGGTGGCATTATGTTCTCGTTGGTAGCATTCAATTCGGCATTTTCCGATTCAGTTGCAATGCAATCAAATGGTGGAAGAGTTTACTATGCAATGGGCCGTGATTATATACTGCCAAGTTTCTTTTCAAAGATCCATAAAAAATATCAAACACCTGCAAATGCATTACTCTTTGTGGCCACAATGTCTTCCATACTTGCAGTGGGGGTTACCTTCCTTGTAACATACGGTGCTGGGATTCCAATAATGGATATTATAAATGGTAATGCAGATTCTGCTGTGGTAGTGACAGCACTTACTGATTCATTCGACCTGTTGACAACCCTGGCACTTGGTGGTCTCATTATAACACATATACTGCTTAATACCAGTGTTATGACCATGTTCTACAGGTTAAAGGAAAAACATACGGGCATTAAAAAAATCATACATCCCATAGAACATTATGTTTTTCCAAGCATTGCCACGGTTATTTTTATATTTGTTCTGTATGAATCGGTGGTACCACCTGTTTATCCAATTACAGATGGGATAGTTATTATAGCCCTGTATTCCATGTTTGCCATAGGCTATTCACTTTACCTGAAGAAAACAAAGCCGGATAAGGTAAAAAATGCCGGATTGACTGTAAATCTGGTAGCAGAAGAGAAATTAAAAGGTGGTTCAAAGTAATTTTTATAATTTAGAGTGTAACTACATAAAAACCTTCATCCATAACTTCGCGGTCCGGGCAAAACCAATTACCGGTTCAAATCAGATCGGCCATATCTCTATCTTCAAACATTGTAAGTGGAACCAAAATAGATTATTTATGTGCCGGCGTACTTCATTTTATCCGGGTCCATGTTATCCAAAATTTTATAATACTCTCCACCTCCCCCTATAGGAAGCATAGAATTAACTGCCGGATTTATACTCTAAATGAAACTTTAAGAGAAATTTCCACAAACTTCTTCCACGTTAAGCTTGTTATCATTGTTTTTGAGCATCATAAAGATTCTTGCCATGATGTTCAATAAAACGCATATATGTAAAAATGATCATAAATAACCATTCAGATATATATTATAAATGCAAGGGCAACCGCAATTAGTGTGGAAAATGCATTTACCTGCCCCTTTGACATTTTACCGCGATTTTCGAAAAGAGATCCCAGGAGGCTATCCACCTGGCATCCCACGAATCCCAGCAGGGTAATAACAATGAGCGGAACTATCTCAAAGCCATGGAAATCCAGTATGATATATGCAATTCCTATTATGAACGCTCCCAGAAGTGCCATTGCCTCTCCCAGCAGAGATATGCCCCCGTTTATTCCCGGCGTTATTTTTTTGAAGCTGGTGATCATATAAACGTTTTTATCCAATACACCTATTTCTGATGCAAAGGTATCAGCATTCACGGAAGCAAAGGAAACCCCGAATATAAGGAAATATGGAAAGCCATCAAGTTTTGCAGCATTCATGGCGGCAATGACTATACCTATCAACGCAGCATAAATAACATTTGATGCATGCCTTTCACCATTTTTCCCTTCCTGCAATTTCTGCATTGCCTTCTCTTTTATCCTGAATTTTGTAGCCAGCTGGGCTGTAATTGCAAATATGAGCATCAGTATAAGCCAGTATAGAGATCCAAGTACAAGAATTATTATGCCAACTATCAGTGCAGCCACCGTCCCCTTGAAATCAAAAATATGAAATTTAAGCGCACCTATGAACAGGGCAATTAATATAACCGCCGATGCAATAATATAATAGATTGCCGTCAGCACCACCCGGTATTATCTAATGATTTATTTTTTATTTTATTGATAATACTATCAACTACGGCATCTGACATTGGATGTCATATGGTGCAAAGGTATAAATTGTTTATGCTGTACTGAGTCTGCATAAATTAATATAAATCATCTAGAAATATTATTTATATATATTTAGTTAAAAACTATATAGATAAGACTTAATATAAATTGTAAATATATATTTAATGATAGGAATAGAGATAGAAGAAAATAAGAAATATAACGATCATGAGAGAGATTATCTTGAAGGCATAAAACTGGTAGTATTCGATATGGATGGAGTACTTTTAAAAAATAGAAATTCATGGGACGTCATAATAAATAGGTCTATGAAAAAACATAGCTATGGAGAAAATATGGTATATACATTCGATTATGTGCATAGAAATGGTGTTCCTGAAAGACTTTATGAACATCTTACTGAATCCAAAATAAAATCATACCTAAATCTAAACGATATGTCTTCCAATGTATTGCGAACAATAGAGTACCTGAAGCAGAGAAAAGTAAAAACCGCAATTGTATCGGCAGGTTCACATGTTTTTGCCGGTTACATATCAGAATTAATGGGTATAGATTACTACATTGGAAATGAGGTTGATGTTGATAACCATAGATTTGTGAAAAATGTGGACCCTGAAAAAAAAGATGTAAATGTTGAATCCATTCAGTCCATATTTGGAATATTCCCCGAAGAAACCCTCAGCGTGGGGGATTCTTTCATGGACCTCTCCATGAAAAGGAAATCAAAATATTTTGTGGCTTTCAACCCTTCCAGCTACAGAACCATGGAGTATTCAGATTTTACTGTAAACTCAACAAATCTTTATGATATAATAGAGAAATTGGTAGTGCACTGAGAAACGTATTAAGTTTTAATATTTTAATTTAATATGCATAAATGGACATTCTGGCGGTTGGCACCTGGGGTTCAGGGCTCGAACCTGATAAAAGAAATACGGCTTTCCTGGTTGATGGTAAAACTCTTCTGGACTGTGGCCCCGGTACAACCGAATATTTGATAAACAGTGGAATAGATATTTCTCAAATAAAACGCATCCTGGTAACCCATCTTCATCTTGATCACGCCGGTGGAATTCCGGAATTCATATGGCAGAGGGCACTTCATGGAATCTGCACGGATATAAATATAACTGGTCCAGTGGAGATCGTTGAAAGTATGGGGAATATTTTAAGAAACTACCATACCCCTGCATTCATGATGAATGGTATAACATTCAACGGAAGCGACCCGGATTTAAGTATAAGGCCTGGCAAACATACTGTTGAGGAATATACATACAGGATCTCCTGTTCAGGAAAATCAGTATTTTATTCCGGGGATACCTCCTACACTGAAGAAGCAATAGAAAATGGAAGGAATTGCGACCTTTTTATCCATGAAGCTACCTATCCTGACAGCATGGGAAAGGAGGCAAACAGGTACGGGCATTCCACAGTATCTGATGCAATACGGGTATTCAGGGCCAGTGGTTCCAGAATATTCATGCCGACCCACATGACACGTGATTCATATAATGCCCTTTTATCGATTCGTGATAAAAATATTGTTTTGCCTGAGGAGGGAAAAGTGTATAAAATATGAAAGCAAAGAGTGTTGCATTTTTTATAAATCCGCTGGCCGGTTACGGTGGCATCAGGAACAATAAAGGGTCAGATAATTTATCACTGGAAAATATTGCTGATTCCATATCAATTAAGCGGGCTATGGAATTTCTGAAAGGAATCAATAAAAGTGAAATAGAATTCACAGTCCCGGCCGGGCCAATGGGTTCCGTGGAACTGGATGCGGCCGGAATAAATTATCGTATTTCCTATCGATCCGGTTACCCATCAACCAGCGAAGATACCATCAATTTTCTTCATTCTATAAGGAATGTTGACCTTATATGCTTTGTCGGTGGCGATGGAACTGCCAGAGATGTACTTCACGCCGGGCAGAATATTCCTGTTCTGGGAATACCTGCAGGGGTGAAGATGTACAGTTCCGTTTTCGCCATGAACATAAGGCATGCCATCGATATTTTTGATAAAGCATGCATTGAAGAGGTGGATTATGTTGATGCAGAAGTAGATGACATAGATGAGGAGAAATATAGAAATGGTATACTGGAGGTGAGAACTTTCGGTTTTCTGAAGGTACCAAACATAGAGGGGATGGTGCTTTCATCCAAGGCTGAATATCCTGTATCCTCTTCATACGATATAGCGGAGTATCTTCTGGACACCATGGATCCTGAAACATACTATATAATCGGGCCCGGGAATACCTGCAAAACATTACTGAATTCTCTCGATATCCATACAAACATGCTCGGGTTCGATATAATTAAAAATAAACAGCTCTTGATCAGTGATGCCGGTGAAGAACAGATATTTCATTTTGCCAAATCAGGGAAGGTAAAAATCATTATCTCGGTTATAGGTGGACAGGGATTTTTACTGGGCCGTGGCAATCAGCAATTGTCAGTACGCGTTCTGGAGCAAGTTGGCTTTGAAAACATATGCGTTGTCTCATCCCCGGAAAAACTTACCGGGCTGGCTGGTTTATCTGTGGACCTTAATATGGCCGATATTGCTGTACCCCCATTCATCAGGGTTTTAACAGGTTATGCACAGTACAGAATAATCAGGATTTTCAAATAATACATAGAAATATCTGTATTTTATTTCAATATACATATAAAATATAATGGGCACTTTAAATCTGATGTTAATGAAATTAATGAATACTATAAACCGGTTTTATTTAATTCAACTGGCAGGACGTTGCCACCACAATAATTTATATCTCACGGTTTAATTGACCATAGTGCAGAAGGGAAATACACTTGCAGGTTTATCGAAGTATGTAAAAAAATCACCTAAGTGGTACTATTTTGTACTGCCTCTGTTTGTCATATTCCTTATAGATTATATCATACTGGGAAATATCAGTAATATTTTTGTAATTCTGGTAATTCCATTTTTTATTTTTATTGCTATAGATATAGTAACAATAAAGATCACCAATAGTAAATTCAATCTCAGCCGTATAATGTACATGGATTTTATTTCAATAGGAATGGCAACTTTATTTTTCTGGGCAGGGGTACTGTTAAAACCGCTGATAGCAATGTCATACTATTCTATTCTTGCACTTGCCATAGCCTTTCCGGCTTTCCTTCGTTTCCTAGTGCTCTATATATATTATCCAGCAAAAATGGGAATGGCAATGCTGCTTTCGGCCAATTATACATTTTCTTATATAATATCCTCAGTTGCGTTCTACGATATTTCAAGTATAGCGTTCAAATTCATAATCCCACTCATAGTAGCGACCATTGTGTATATAGTATTTTCATACGTATTTTTAACTTTGAGCACCATAAAATTCACAAAAAAATACAGTTCAAAACCCTCAGAGCTCATAGATTTCTTCCTTGACAGGGACAATGACGGTGAGATAGGTGACAAATTTTTTGGCCATGTTTATAATAGAAAAAGACGGGTGCCCGTGATTACTACCAATATAAAAAGTGGGGATAAAGATGTGGTTACCCTCATATTCCCATTTGTACATCCCGGACCTTTCGGCAATCTGTGCACAAGCAACCTTCCGGTAAAACTGGCAGAGGAACTGAAAAGGGATAATATTATGGTTTTCCACACCGCAACCACGAACAGCAATAACTGCAGTGGCAAGAACGATATAAAGAGCATTGCAGATGCTGTCAGCAAGTCGCTAAGTAAAATGAAGTATACAGACAAAGTATCGGATTTCGTAAAATTCAATGTGGATGGGTATGATGTATCACTTCAAAAATTCGGTAATTCTGCATTTTCGGCTGTCATACCATACGGAAAGGTCTTTGATGATATTTCCCTGGAATCCGGTTTGAAAGTAATGAAGGCACTTCACAACAGTGGTGCAGACAATTTCGCATTGCTTGATGCACAGAACAGCTTTACAAAGGATGCCGAGGAACTAAATGAATGTGATATGCTCATAACCCCTTTAATAGAGCATTTCAAGGATACCCCTGCAGATTATCCTGCGGTAATTGGCTATGCCCAGAACTATAAAAAAATAAATGGTCTGGCGTCTATGGGGATTCAGGCTCTGGTTTTAAAAATAAACGGTTCTTATAATGCGATAGTTCTCACGGATTCAAACAACATAAGCAGGGATATAATAAAACTTGCAAGGTCAGGTGTTGACAAACGGGTGAAGAATATGGATATATATACCACAGATAACCACGTTGTAAACGTAGGGCAGCTTGATATAAATCCTCTCGGCATGCACTGTGACCCCTCTGAAGTGGCCGACATGATCAATAAAACCGTATCACAGGCAATCGAAACTGCTTCTCCTGCCACCGTGGGCATGAATACTGATTATGTGAATGTTACAATGGGTGAAGAGAATGCATTCCACAATCTAATACAGACTGTTAAAGGATCTATACGGGTGGCAAAGTATTCAATCGGATTCGTTCTGCTAATTTCGATGTTGATTTCTGTGATTTCATTCAGATACCTGGTTTTGCATCTATAACTTTTTTCTTGAAAGAATTAAATCCAGCATTACAAATGCAGTTAGTGTCTGTATAACAGGAACAGCCCTGAAAGATATAAACGGGTCATGTCTGCCCGTAACCCTGACCTCCGAAGGCTCCAGAGTAGAAATATTAACACTCTTCTGTGCTATTCTTATTGACGATGCCGGTTTCATTACTACGTTGAATTCCACGGGCATTCCGTTTGTAATCCCACCGAGGATTCCACCGGAATTGTTTGTTCTGGTCATAATGGTTTTTCCATCTGTATAGAATTCATCATTTGCCTCGGACCCGGTCATGCTTCCAAGATGGAAACCTGCACCGAATTCTATGCCCTTCAGTCCCGGTATTGAGAACATGGCTTTTGATATTTCACTTTCAACTGAGTCAAAGAATGGCTCTCCAAGGCCCTTGGGTAAATTATACACGGATGTTCTTATAATACTTCCCAGGCTGTCCCCATCCTTTATTATTTTCAGTACCTTATCGTAAAGCAACTTGTCCAGATCCTTATCCGGCAATCTTGTTCTGTAGCTATATACCTCATCTGGTTCCGATGGCGGACTGGATTTCATGGTGATATCGCCGGCAGATTTTATATAGGTTATAATTTTTATTCCATAGCCATTCAAAATATCCATGGCCAGTGCCCCGGCTGCTACCAGGGGCAAGGTCATTCTTCCAGAGAAAAACCCGCCACCCTCATAATTCCTGTATTCACCATATTTATAAAACATGGTCAAATCAGCGTGACCGGGCCGGGGATTATCCCTGAGGTCATCATAATGCCTGTCTATATAGTCCTTATTTTTGAAAAGAAATGTGAACGGTGATCCATCAGAAAATCCTTTTCTGCAACCGGCAATAATATCCATAGTATCTTCCTCATTTCTCTGCGTGGTGATCAGGCTCTGCCCGGGTCTTCTACGGTCCAGCCATTTCTGTATAAACTCACCGTTAATCTTTATTCCTGCAGGCAATCCATCCACGGTTCCACCTATATAAGGGCCGTGGGATGATCCGAATACGGTCAACCTGATCTCATTCCCCAGTGAAAACATTAATTATGATGTTATGATAATTAATTAATATTTTTATATGACAATGTAATCACTGATTATAGCTCCGTGGTGTAGTGGCCAAGCATTACTGGCTCTGGACCAGCAGACGGCAGTTCAAATCTGCCCGGAGCTACTTGTAGTTTAAAACCAATGAATAATTTAATTAAAGAAAGCTAAATTTACTTCCATGGAAGATGAATATTTACTGGAAGATTGTGAATTGATAGATAAAAAATTGCCCCTTGACCACAAATTCTTTCTCTATGAGTCACAGGTAAAAATTGTACAATCTTTCCTCGGCCTTGCTATTTCAGAGGCCAGGAATATAGAAAAAATAAGGAAGATGCTGGATATCCTTGACACGCTTAATGAAAATATATATGACAGTGATACAGTTTTACCAGATGCAACGAGAAAGGAGCTCAGAAGAGAAACGAAGGAGTGGGTTGATATCGATCAGAAGATGGATAATGGGGATAAATATACCGCATATCTCATACTCGCGGCTTCAAATCTGAGAATTGCATTGTCATATCTAGTTGTACTCAAGGGTGACCCGGATTTTTCTGATCATATCAGTGAATATCCGGTTCAATATATGCAAAAATTGATAAATATGATAAATAATGAAGCTGTGGGAAACGTTTTACTGTAACTTTTCAAGGTCCTCGGAATCTATATAATCCTTATAAGTTATGGGTTCTTTTACATACCTGTATAATGATGTGTTTTCTTTGTAATATTCCAGCTGCAGCATATATAACTGATCCTTTGTCAGAAGGCCTTTCTTCTCAAGGATACCTATTACGGGCCTGAACAGGGTAGGTGTTACTTCTTTTACCGGCTGCATCCCCAGCTTGGCCCTTATTATATTGAACATATCTGCAAAACTTACCCTGTCTTTCGTGCAAACATCTATTATGCCTGACCTTTCCATGGAATTTTTTATTACTGTGATTACATCATTTATGTGAACCGGTGCCATGTTCCCGCTTCTTGGCAGATAAGGCACTCTTCCTTTTGCAGCTTTCAGAAGCATCTTCGTGAATTTGTCCCCGGGCCCGAACATCGTTGATGGCCTTATAATAAGGGATGTTTTGATAATGCTGGCATTGTCCTCCGCTAACCTTTTGTACCTGAAATAATCTGTTTTTCCCTTATCCGCATTTATTGCAGAAAAATAGATTAACTTCCTGTTCCCCCTGAGTTCCTCCATTGCCTGAACTATGTTTTTCATACCCTTCAGGGATAAATCCTCATGGGTTTCATCATTTTCAACCAGGACGTCGACAGCGTGTACAACCACATCATAATTTTCTATGGCGTTCTTGACATCCTCATATTCTCTGATATCACCTTTAATGTATTTTATTCCGAGACTATCCAGTTCATCTGAATTATTCCTTGAAAAATATGCCTTTTCTTCTGCATCCATCTGCTTAAGAATATTGCTTCCGACGAATCCTGATCCACCCAGAACTATTAATTTCATGGTACTGTATAGACTATGTATATAAAAATCTTATACAAATCAGGATGCTACTAAATGAAAGGCCACCAACGCTATATTTTTATTCATTATACAATTACTATCACCATGACCGATTTTTCGAACAGGAGCAGGGATGTATTCCTCATACAAACCGATATGATAGACCGTGGAGCCATGATGTCCCGGTACAGCAGGACCCTGAACCTGGATATACGTGACGTTTACGATAGAGAGTTCAAAAATAATCCTGAAAGAGCCAGCAATTTCTACAAAAGGATATTTCTTGATTACGGTGACGAATCCGTGGCAGAGCTTACGACAGCACAGCTGGGGATCCAGAATATTTCCAATGTACTGTCAAAGGTCATTGAGGAACCCAGAATAGGACTATCTTACCTTGAAAAATCTTCCAGGTATGTCAAATACAATAAAAAGGTAAATGGCAATTACCTGTTTTTGCCGGGAAATGAAGCAGGCATATCCGGCATGCAGGAAGAATACAACAACCTGTGTACTGAACTATTTGATTTTTATTCAACGTCGTATCCTGTAATGATAAAATATTTTGAACAGGCTAATCCACCGGCAAGCTTCATGTTTGAAGTAGGCGGAAAAAATTATAGTTATGATGACTTAAAATCCGCTGACGCCGAACTTCTGGATAAATCCTACCGTTCTTCCCTGAGGTCTGCAGTACTGGATGAGATAAGATCACTTTTACCTGCCTCAACCCTTACCAATATGGGTTTATCTGGCAATGGAAGGGCATTTATTTCCCTAATAGAACGGCTCAATGCATACGGAACCCCTGAAAGCATGAAATACGCTGATTTGATTTACCATGAACTTGAACTTGAACTTCCGGAGCTCATAGATGATGCGGTTACAGAACACGGGAAGGCACAGGTTGATTATATCCGGGCTAGAAATGCTATTGGAAATAATATCCCTTTCAACAGGACCAGGCAGGAGAAGATAACACTCATAAGTTACATGAATGAGGACGCAGCAATAGACGTTGCTTCCCGGCTTTTAATTTACCAGAACACGGGCCTGTACGGCAGCGATTCCATGACACCGGATCAGGAACTATCTGTGATAAAAGAAATAATAGCTATGAGGGGAAACAGGAGGCACAAGATCGGGCGGGCTTTTGAATCAATCAATTACACATTCGAGGTTATTATGAATTACGGGGCATTCAGGGAGTTCCAGCGGCACCGTTTCTTCTCCATCATAAGAAAACCTCTGAGTACCGACTATGGATACGACATACCTGAAAATCTTGCAAAAATTCCGGAACTCAGGGAAGGATATACTGAATTGATGAATAAAGCTGAAAATACTTACAGCAGAATAAAGGAAAGATACGGAGTAATGCTTGCGCAATACGTTGTTCCATACGCATATAAATATCCAGTGGCATTTACTGCAAATCTCAATGAACTTGCATATTTTATTGAGCTCCGATCAAATCCGCAGGTTCATCCAGACCTCAGAAGGGTAGCCTTTGATCTTTATGATCAGATCAGGAAGGTACACCCCAGGCTGGCCTCACTGATAAAATATATTGATACCGGGGAATATAAACTGGGGAGACTCCCTGCAGAGGTAAGAAAAGAGTCAAAGAAAAAAAGCCTTTCCGGTAATGGGAATTAAAATTATTTCCCCTCTTTAATTTTAATATTTTAATTTTAGAAAAACTTATATTGAAGAACATATTTATGAATCGATTGTTATGATGTCAGGTCAAACCCCAATATTAATATTAAAGGAAGGCACAGAAAGGCAGCAGGGCAAAAATGCCCAGAAGAACAACATCGAAGCCGCCAAGGCCATTGCAGATGCAGTGAGAACAACCTTGGGCCCGAAAGGCATGGATAAGATGATGGTAGATTCTATTGGCGATATAATCATATCCAATGATGGTGCAACCATACTGAAGGAAATGGATGTCGACCATCCTACCGCCAAAATGATTGTTGAAGCATCCAAATCACAGGACACAGCTGTGGGAGACGGAACAACAACGGTTGTAGTCCTTGCAGGAGAACTCCTGAAACAGGCAGAGGCTTTGCTTGATCAGGGAGTCCATTCAACAATAATCGCAGATGGGTATCATCTGGGTGCAGAAGAGGCAAGAAAACAGCTTACAGCCATGTCGATCAGTGCAAGCGACGACAAAATGCTCCGAAAAATTGCCATAACCGCACTATCCGGCAAAAATACAGGAGTTAGCGCAGAATTCCTTGCAGACCTTGTGGTCAATGCAATAAACGCAGTATCTGAAACAGATGGCAAGAAAACCGTAGTTGATACAGCCAACATAAAGGTTGACAAGAAGAGCGGTGGCAGCGCTGCTGATACAAAATTCATAAGTGGGCTTATAATAGACAAGGAAAAGGTTCACTCAAAGATGCCTTCTGTTGTGAAAAATGCAAAGATAGCATTGATAAATTCTGCACTGGAAATCAAGAAAACAGAAATAGATGCGAAGGTCCAGATAACAGATCCGTCAAAGATACAGGACTTCCTTGACCAGGAAAGCGATACACTCAAGGAAATGGCAGAAAAAATAAAAAAATCCGGAGCCAATGTTGTACTGTGCCAGAAGGGAATAGACGACACAGTCCAGTACTACCTTGCAAAATACGGAATATACGCTGTGAGAAGGGTAAAGCAGAGCGATATGGAAAAACTCGCAAAGGCAACAGGTGCAAAGATGGTAACAGACCTTGACGATATAACAGAAGACACTATAGGTAAG
>JAKAAK010000034.1 GCA_021797025.1 Thermoplasmata archaeon | reverse complement strand
CCAGGTAAAGAACTGGAATATGGAGGATATTTTTACGAAAAATGGGATAAACCTTGAATTCGCCAGAGATGCATTTTCGAGATATGCTGTGGAGGGGTATACGGTCATATCGTTCTGATAACTGTATAAATGGTGAATTTATTGTCAGGGGAAGATAGCATATTATTCCGTGTGCTTGATACAGAGTCAAGCCATGGAAGGTATTCAAAAGAATATAAAGAAATACGGTTCAGTGATCTGGTAAAATTTCATGGGCATGCCTGTGATGGATTATACAGGGGTAGTTATGCACTTACTGTGGCACTGCATGATCTGTTTCCAGATGGCATAGTGGATAGAACCGATCTGAGAGTCGTGTCGAGAAACAGCCCATGCCTGGGAGATGCGGCTACCTATCTTACCGGAGCGAGGGTAAGGTTTGGAACCCAGGATATCAGAAACCGGTCAGGTGTGTGGTATATAGTTCAGAAAATATCTACCGGAGAAACAGTGAGTGTATCTGAAGATGAGAAGTTTTTCCCTCAAGAAATAGCTGATGTGGAGGCCTCACTTTCTTCTTTGAATGGAATAAAACTCTCTAAACAATTAACTCTTTTAAAAAATATGCAGGATAACTGGGTTCAGTCTGTATTGCTCACAACAGAACCGGATGACCATTACCATGCAAAACGGATAGAGTATGAGTGGAGAGAAGTACCTTATAACAATAAAGGTATACGCAGTGATATTATATTCAAGGATGTGATATAACATCATGGCCCAGTCAATGGAAAATCAGAGCATAGAATATATCGCAGGTATAATGAAGACGCTCGGCGATGAAAACAGGCTGTATATCTTTTCCTTGCTAACCAAACAGGAGCTCTGTGTTTGTGAAATAACTGCAATATCACATCTATCCCAGTCAAATGTATCACAGCATCTTGCCAAGTTAAGGTCTGCAGGCCTTGTTAAAGAGAGAAAGGATGCACAGTGGGTTTATTACTCTATTAAAGATTTAAAAAACCCCGTGATCAATGAAATTATCAAACTTCTCCCTGAACCGGATGTGGATATTTCTAAATCAACCATTCTCGGAAACCATTCAACATGCAAACTTTAAAATTTATATGATATCTTATATATAATTAACAATTTATCTTTTTCAGTGTCAACTCGGGAAACATATCAAGCAGAGGTTATAATTCAGGCTAGTATTGTATTATTCGGTTCTGGAAGATATTTATATGGAATAGAAAAGCCGGTTAATAGCTGAATTCAATAAAATATTCCAATTTGGAAAACAAAATTCAAATATAAAATAAAGCAATCAACCATGGATAATAATGGTAACATGCGTTATGTACAATTTAAAGATGAGTGAAACACATCCTTCAACAATATGTGTGCTTGCGTCAAGATTTAAAGATTCCTTCAAAGATCTTATAGAAGTTCTTACGTCGCCTCTACCGGATGAAAGTCTTGAAGAGTACATAGAAGAATATGCCAGAACCGATGAAATTATGCCGGAAGACAAGACAATAGGATTTGTTATAATAAACAAGGATAAGAAGGTGGCATCTTTAAATTTCAACGAAAAGAGTGTTGATGATTCTGAAATACAGGAAATTCTCGAAAAATATAAAGATATGGGTTATAAAACTGAACTGGTATTCAGTTAATACATTGTCAAATTATAGAGTTTATCTGCTGCCTCATAACTTTCCTGTGAATTTATTTCAAGGAGCTGGCTGATCTTTATCATATGTTCCTCTGGACTTTTATCATATATTTCCCTCCAGAGCATCAGTCTTTTCTTATCCTTATCATACAGTACAGTTTCTCCACACTTCTGGATGCAGTGTATCGCTTCGGCAGCTTCCTGTGCATCCGAAATATTTTTGAAGCAGTCAATATAATTCACAGGTCATCACACCTCTTGGCATCAAAATCAGGATATTTGATATTGTACCGGTTTATTGAATATCTCATGGCATCAATAAGGGCAAAAATATATCCTTTATAGTCTTTGATATATGGAAATATATTATATTTATCATCCGCCACTGCACTGTAAATATCGTCATAGGATATTTCACCTTTCATGCCCCTTATCAGGTATTCCATGAATTCTTTCTCTACAGTATTCCCTTTCTTCTCGTATCTTTTCATATTTCTCTCCACAATTTTATATGCGTTATTCACGTCGCCGTTGATTATGGACATTTTGAATATTTCTATTACATCCTCTGTATTCATTTTTTCCACCTATATTACTGCTATTCCGGCAAGGTAAGTATACAGTGCGAACGACACTCCCAGGCCAATTGTAATTATACCCATTATGATAACACTGTACCTAATTCCAGGCGCCATGTTGAAATCATTATTCCCCTCCTTCCTGTAAGCATATATGATAATCCTGAAATAATAGAATATGGAAATGGCGCTGTTGATAATAGCTATGACAGCAAGCCACCATAGATCCCCGATAATCAAGGAAAAGAAGAGAAAATACTTGGCTATGAATCCTCCTGTGAGTGGAACACCTGCTAGTGAAAGGAGCATTATAGCAAAAAATAGAGCGGTCCACCTGGATTTCTTGCTCAATCCTGCTATATCATCAATCATGACCTTATCACTTTTTACAAGACTCATTGCTATGAATGGGCCCGCCTTCATGAAGATATATGCTACGGCATAGAACATTGCCGATGCGATGGCAAATCTGAGGAAAATCTGCTTTGATACCAGAACTGCTGGATAGTAAGAATATCCTATTAGCGCAAATACCAGTATCATGTATCCTGCCTGAGCAATGCTGGAATAACCCAGTATCCTTTTCAAATTATTCTCCATGAGGGCTGCCAGGTTTCCGTAGGTCATTGTGAGTATAGCCAGTATTGCAAAGAAGAAGAAAACGTAATTGTAATCCGGTATAAATCCAAGGAACAGGAATTTTAACAGTATCATATATGCGACCAGTTTTCCACCTGTCGAAAGGAATGCAGAAACGGAGTTCGGAGCTCCATCATATGTATCTATTGCCCACTGCTGCATGGGAAATATAGCTATTTTAAACCCGAATCCGATGGTTATGAATACCAGGGCTAAAAGAAGAGATCGGTTGAAATCAATTGTTCCTACAGCATTTAAGTTGAAGGTCCTGGTGGATAGATAAAAGAATGCTATACCCATTATATTGAATGATGTTCCGATTGTGCTTATCATGAAATATTTCAGGGATGCCTCCAGATTACGTTTGGTTTTGTTGTATGCGGTAAGAACATAGGTTCCTATGCTGACCCCTTCAAAAGATACGAATAGGATTATTAGATTGTAGGTAAAGGCAGCTATGACCATGGATAGTGCAATAAATAGCAGTAGCGCATAATATACATCGAATCTCTTTTTGATATCGTTCATTGACGGTATAATAATTACCATTATTGAAACCAGGAATATCAGTGCCCAGTATGTATCAAATGATGAGATATTGAGAGATAATATGCTGTAATTTTTATCCTGGAAAAGCAGAATGAAAAATGCTGCAATCAGGATAATGAATGTGAATCCACCCAGTATTCTTTTACTGTCTGTTTTAATGCCGGCTGCAAGTGTAATGAACCCTGCGAGGCCCAATAATATAAGTGCGTAAAGATATTCATAAATCATATTAATCCCCCCAGATGAGAAGCGTATGCTGTCAGGAGTTTAAAAAGTAGAGTAGGATAAACTCCAAGGAAAATAGAACCGGCGAGCATCAGGAAAAGTATTAGAAATTCCATTTTGTTTATATCCTTCAATCTTCCGAGCCTTTCATTGAAGTATCCGAAGAGAGAACGCTGTGCAGCCCAGATGTAAAAAGCTGCGGTGATTATCAGACCTAAAACTATGAAAAGTGTGTATAAGCCTATGCTCTGGAATGCCGATATGGTTACTGAAAATTCCCCGATAAATCCTGCGAGTGAGGGCAATCCAAGTGATGCCAGCATTCCGATCAACAGGAATGATGAGAGCACCGGTAGTTCCCTGTTGAGTCCACCGAGATCATATATTTTTGATGTCTGTGTTCTTTTATATAGCATGGAAAGAGATGAAAATATAAGGGCTGCAACGAAGGTGTGTGCTATTATCTGATACATTCCACCGGAAAGATCAAGTGTCCTGACATAACCTGTTGAAAGAAGTGCTGTCCCGAATGCTATTGGAATAAAAGCCATTTCTGCAGCGCTGCCGTAGGCAGCCATTCTCTTCAGGTCTGCCTGGAAGAGTGCAGTAAATGAAAAGTAAATCAGGCTGATTATTCCAAGGAGGATTATAAAGTACACAAGGTCTCTCGGAAATAGTGCCCCCATGGGATAGAGTATTCCCAGAAGTCCATATCCACCCATTGCTACCAGTCCACCTGAAAGCATTATGGTACCTGAATAGGGTGCATCATTATATGCATCCGGAAGCCATGAATGAAGTGGAAACGATGGAAGTTTTATGAGGAATGCAAGCAGGAAGCCGAAAATTATGAAATAGAAACCATATGCAGGTACAGTTTCCAGGAACGCAAGTCCTGTGAGATCCTGTATCTGGAACGTAAATATTCCTGTATTTATGAAGTAATAGGTAGATAATGTAAAAATAGAAAGCAGGAGGAACAGAGACCCTATATGTGTATATATAAAAAATTTCAGGGAGCTTCTTTCCCTGCTTCCGGTTCCATATTTTCCTATTATGAAAAACACCGGTATCAATACAACCTCCCAGAATATATAGAAGAACAGAAAATTCCTCACCATGAATAGCCCTGCAAGACCGAAGCCCGCAGCCATGAAAAGTCCATAGAAATATGCGCCGTGTGATTTGCTCCCCATCAAAATTGCAAACATTGTAATGAACAGTGAGATTACCACGAGAAGATCGGTAAAGCCAGTTAAACCAAGCGAGAAATCAATATTTATTGTAATGCCGCTGGCATGGAACTGGGCAAGAAGTGTATTGTAATATGCAATGACACCTCCATCATAGTTTTTGAATCTCAGTATGGAATATGTAATGAAAAATACAGTGAGAACCACCAGGGATACCAGGGAGATGGTCTTGGAATGGCTACCCCCGAAGAAACTAAGAGCCGTAAGAATAAAAAACAGTATAAAGAAGTACAGTAAAATCATTTAGATCACCCCTATTATTTCAATAATTGCAAATATGACTATCATTCCCACTATAAGGAAAGCCACATAGAATGGTATACTGCCTGTTTCTATTTTTCTCAGGTCAGTTCCGAGTGTTGATATATCCTTCCCCGCTTCATTTACATGATCATCAAGTTTTCTATCCCCGGCACCCAGCATATAGGATATGGGAAGAATGATCCTCTCAGATATTATTTCTGTGTAAAGCCAGTCAAAGTAAAATTTGTTCTTTATTATCCTGTATAGCGGATTTTTGGAAATAGCAGTATGGCCGTTTACGTTGTACCTGTATATAAGATATGCAATTCCTATCCCAATAAGAGAGAATAGAACAGGCAGTATCTCTATTGCCAGAGGCGGTGTATAGACAAACACCGAGGCATCTATGAATTTATAGAAAGGCTTCTGTATTATGCCCAGTGTAAGGGACAGGAAAGCCAGTACAATCAATGGAGAGAGGTATATAAGCTTAGGATCATGTGCCTTTTCCGCCAGTTTTGATCTGGGTTTTCCCAGGAATACCAGAAAATACATTCTGAATGTGTAAGTTGCTGTAAGTACTTCCCCGAATAATAGAAGAAGCCATGGAATTATATTTCCTGAATTCACAAAATACTCATATGCTCCGGAGATTATCTGTCCTTTGGAAAAATAACCTGCCGTTGGTGGTATAGCTGCAAGTGTAAGGGCTCCTATCAGCATCAATATGGCTGTTGCCGGCATTCTTCTGAAAAGCCCACCCATATCTTTTATGTTCCTGAGCTCCATCAGCGTCATCAATATCACTGCTGCCGCCATGAATAGAAGAGCTTTGAATACTGCATGTACTACCAGATGGTACATTCCGAATGCCACACCGGAGTAACCGATCACACCACCCAGTCCTATTGCAGCCATCATATAACCCAGCTGGCTTATTGTGGAATAAGCAAGGACTCTCTTGATATCGTTCACCACGATGCCAAGAATTCCCGCATAAAATGCCGTGAATGCGCCTATTATGGCTACGGCATATAGAGAGTATGATGATGCATAGTAAAACAATGGAAACAATCTAGCAACAAGGTAAACTCCTGCCGTGACCATTGTAGCGGCATGGATAAGAGCCGATACGGTGGTAGGGCCCTCCATGGAGTCCGGTAACCATACGTGTAAGGGAAACTGGGCAGATTTGGCAACTGCGCCTCCGAGGAATAATATTGTAGCAATGGCAAGGACATTGGGTCCGATTGCCGTAGCGATGGCCTGGGCATTATCAATAAGATACGGTATGCTCAGGGGGCTGGTTCCGGAAGGTACAATGCTTACCAGTTTAGTATACAGGACACCCATTCCTATTATAAATAGCAGATCTCCTACACGGGTTACGATAAATGCTTTCTTTGCGGCAGCTGCGGCATTGGGCTTGAAGAACCAGAACCCTATGAGTAAATATGAACACAGTCCCACTATTTCCCAGAACAGGAAAAATAGAACAAGGTTCGAGGAAACAACAAGACCCAACATGGAACCTATAAATAAGGATGTTTCAGAAAAATAAATATTTTTTCTTGGGTCTTTTTTCATATAAAACATGGCAAAAAGATTGATCATCAATGACATGAAGGCAACCATCATTGCCATAATGACTGTAAGATGGCTTATGTATATTCCAACGTTTATATTGTAGAACCATGTATAATGGGAATAAATGTAACTGTGATTCAGTAAGTAGAAGTATGCATATATAACCAGTGTCAGGGATCCAAGAATCATCAGGCTGCTGAAAACTCCTGAATATTTAATTTTATATCTGCCTATTATATATTCAAGGGGAAATGCGAGAAGTGGAAGTATGAAAATAAAATAATACAGTATTGTTACCATTTAATATCCCTCAATAGTGAAATATTTGTCTTTCCGTATTTCTTTGATATCAGTGTAAATATCGCAATTCCTGTTGCGGTTTCAATAACTCCTATTGCAATGACAAATAGTGCGAACACTATAACTGAAGTGGAATAATAGAATGCCGCAATCCCAACAACATCAAGTAGGGCAGCGTTTATGGTGATTTCAAGGGAAATTATGACCTTCATGCCAACCTTCGATGTTGTAACACCATAGATTCCTATTGTAAACAGAATCATCGATAGAAACAGTATATAAATTATATTCATTTTTCATCATCTCCGACTATGTACATAACTCCGATTATGGCGGCGACCAGAAGTACAGACAGGAGTTCGAATGGTACCACATATGTGGAGAATAGCAGTTGCCCGATTCTGGCTATATCCTGTGATCGCCTGGTAAATGTGCCGCTGATGGTTAACAGATTTGCCCCTATTACTATTAGAAATGCTATTGCTGCAATTTTCTGTGCCTTATTCTTCAACGTCCTTACCTCCTGTTAACATGAGCACGAAAACTATGAGTATCACAATTGATCCGGTATAGACAAGCAGTTCAATGCTTCCCACAAAACTCAGACCAAGGAATATGAAGATCATTGAAAATACAAGCATGAGAATAAATAAAAATATGGAGGAGTGTATGAGATTTTTAGAGCTGATAGCTGCCATTGCCATGATTACCGCTATAACAGCAAATGCCAGGAAGATAATTGTATAGATCATTTTATAACATCCTCCTCCTGCATAGTTAACTCCTGTGGTGAATAGGTGAAGCTATTTCTTGTCCTTGCATCTTCAAACTGATGGGTAAGGTAAATAGCATCGGTTGGGCATATCTCCTCGCATTGCCTGCATACAGTGCACGTCCCGAAATTCACGTCAGGATATATATTCCTTTTATTCTGGAGATTTTTCCTGTCACCTCTTGCAGTCTGGACAACGTTATTTTCCAGCCCGCTTCTGTCAAGATCCCAGTTCTCCATTTTTATGCTATGGTTGGGGCATATCTTCGAGCATAAGGTACATCCAACACAGGCCTCAGGAACCAGGAATATGCGGAATCTGAATCTATCTGGAATTTTCCCCTTATCTTCAGGATACTGTGTAGTCACAGGTTTTTTGAATACATACTTTCCCATGCTATACATTAGTTTAAGCGATCCTACAACCGGTATCGGTTTTTTTGGCATTTCAATTTCTTTTACAGTAGCAACCATTTTTATCACCTTATATATAATACAAATAATCCTGCATACACAAGATTTACCATGGAAAGCGGAAGCAGATACTTCCATCCAAGATCAACGAATTTATCTATCCTTATCCTCGGTATTGCTACCCATATCAGGAATGATATAAGAACGAGAATGTCTGTTTTGATAAACAGATAAATGAAACCTACATAGCTGTCATAAGGCCCATTTGAGCCTCCCAGATAAAGAAGAGAGATCAGGAAAGAGCTGAGATAAACCATCCCGAATAGTCCTATATAGAAGAATCCGAATCTCATTCCTGAATATTCTGTTGTATATCCGGAGATAAGTTCACTGTCGCTTTCACCCAGATCAAAGGGTGAATATGAAGCCCTTGCGATCATGGATATGAAGAATATTAGAAGTCCCAGTGGTTCTATGATGCCATAGGGTATAATTTCATTTGAAACTATACCGGAAAGGCTGAGGCCGCCTGTTATAGCATCTCCTGTCACATAGGATCTTGATGATACTATTACTATAGCCAGTACACTTATCATCATGGGGATTTCGAAAGAGATATCTTTAGCAACAGCCCTCATTGTTCCCAGCAGAGCATAATTGCTTTTGGTACTGATACCACCAAGTACCTCTCCAATAGGTATTATAGAGAGTATGCCGAACATCAATACAAGAGTTACCTTTGAATGCGTTACTGCAAGCGATCCGAAATATGCAAGGTCTCCGAAGGGAATGAGCACGAATGCCAGGATAGTTGCAATCATTACTATTACCGGCGCTATCTTATATGCCATATCATCCCTGTTTTCCGGCAAAATTGATTCTTTACCGATCAGTTTGAGTGCATCTGCTATAAGCTGGAGAAGGCCAAATTTGCCTACCCTGTTGGGACCTATTCTCCTCTGGATTCTTGCCATGTATTTCCTGAAAATGTAAATTAATGCTACAAAAGAAAGGGCGACAAAGATCAGTACAACAATTGACTGGATTAGATATGCAAGTCCATAGGATGCAAAATTTCCCAGGAAAGAGAACCACTGGTGAATTCTGAACAGTAAGCTCATCTATCCACCTCTCCGGCAACTGCATCAACGGATGCAATAGTGATGATAAGGTCAGCTATAAGCGATCCCTTAGCCATGATTGGCACCACGGCAAGGTTCTTGAAAGATGGGCTTCTGGCATGTACCCTGTAGGGTTTCACATTACCATCACCCCTGATAAAAACCCCGAATTCCCCGCTCTCTGATTCGACCCTTGTAAATACATCTCCCTGACCCTTCAGAAGAAGCATGGCGGATTTCTTTGCCTTGGGATTGAAATAAGGACCTTCTGGCAATTTGGCAAGGCACTGTTCAATAATCCTCACCGACTGCCTTAATTCCTCAACCTTTACAAGGAATCTGCCCATATTATCTTTAGACTTTGCAATGGGAACATCGAAATTTACCTTGTCATAGTATAGATATGGTGAATCCTTCCTCACATCATAGGGAATGCCCGAAGCACGGAGCATGGGCCCCGTAACACCGTAATCCAGTGCTATATCCGGTTCGAGTACTCCGGTTCCAACATTCCTCTGCCAGAAAATTTCACTATCAGTGAACATTTTCACTATTTCTTCTAATTTTCCCTTAAAACCTGCAATAAATTCTTTGATTTCATTTATTATTGTATCGTTAAAATCCTGGTATACTCCGCCAATGCTCATATAATTTACTTCCTGCCTGCCGCCCGAAGCTTCAACGAATATGTTCTGAATCTTTTCCCTTTCATGGAATGTGTGGAAAAACGGTGTCAGCATACCGACATCCAGCCCCAGGGCACCTATACCCACCATTCTTGCCGCAATCCTGCTCAGTTCGGCCATAATCATCCTGATCCACTGTGCCCGTTCTGGCACCTCCATATCCATAAGTGTTTCCACGGCACGTAAATAACCCAGCTCCATGTTCATGGCATCAATATAATCCATACGGTCAAAGTAAATCGTATTGTTCACAAAATAATTCAATTCACATATTTTTTCTGCATTCCTGTGCAGGTACCCTATTGTGATGTCCACGTCCTCGACGGTTTCCTCGTTCAGTTTTACCCTGAATCTATAGATTCCATGCGTTGCTGGATGAACGGGGCCGATATTCAATTCTATCCAGTGAGACATTACCAACCCTCTTTATCATCAAAGCTTACATGCTCATTACCATCTCTGTCCATGCTGATATACTGAACCTTGTTCAGATCGTAATCCTTTCTAAGTGGATGGCCGACCCATTCGTCCGGAAGAAGTATGCGCCTTAGATTTTCATGTCCTTCAAAGACTATCCCCATGAGATCATACTGTTCCCTTTCATCAACAATTGCCGCCTTCCAGAGTTTTGTTATTGATGGAACTTTTTCATCGCTGGTGGATACCTTCACACATAAGTAGTCATTTTTATCGAAATTATGTATGTGATAAATAACATCAATGTGATCTTTCATATCAACACCGGTGATTGATGAAAGATAGTATCTCCTGTTTTTATAATCTTCCATGAGTTCTACTAAATCTGATTTGTCGATGTTCAATACCTTCATACCGGATTTATCGGTTTCCTCGGACAGAATTTTATACATTGTTTATCACCTATCGGTCTCGTTTCTGATTTTCTTCTGTAGGGTAATCAACCCGTATGTGAGAGCCTGCGGTGAGGGAGGACAACCAGGAACATAAACATCAACTGGGATAACCCTGTCAACACCGAGTACTACAGAATAACCGTCAACATATGGACCACCCTGTATTACACAGACACCCATGGCAATAACATATTTAGGGTATGGCATCTCTTCATAAATCCTTTTTACACGTGGTGCCATTCTTTTTGTAGTTGTCCCAGCTACGATCATTAAATCTGATTGCCTGGGAGAATTTCTGAATATCTCACTTCCGAATCTTGCAACATCAACATCAGCAGCCTGTGTTGCCATCATTTCAATAGCACAGCACGCAAGACCCATTGTAAGGGGCCAGAGAGAGTTTGATCTGCCCCATTCCAGAGCTTTCTCCAGTGTGGTGGTTTTTACACCCATATCGCCTGTTTTCATTTCATCCACCTCATATACCCCTTTTTATATGCGTAAAAAACCGCAAATAATGGCATAACAAGGAAAACAATTGTCTCCAGGAAAGGAATTACGCCGAGAGCATAGAAATCAAAGGCCCATGGCAGTAATAATAACATATCTACATCGAAGAGTATGAAGAGGAATATTATAACATAATACTGTACAGTAATATGTCCTTCAGCATATTCCGTGGCAACCTCCCCACCCTCATAGGGTTTAAGGTATGAATCATCTGTAGCAGGAGGATTGTTTTCCAGTGAAAGGTTTTTTGATACTTCCTTCCTGCTGAACCTAATCCCGCCTTTCTTGTAACGACCGGCTCCAATAGTCGGAAGTATTTTAAATACAAGGTATAAGGCAAGTACCAGGATAATTATCGTAATCGCCATAGAAGCGTATCCTAATATCATTGTTCTTATATTTTTCAAGGCTATTTAATTATATCGGATGGTAAGAAAATAAGAATTTTCCTGTATTTCCAGAGACCTGTTTACCACTTTATAACCTGAAAAAAATTTATAATTTAAGCTACAAACCTGCTTATTTTTTGGTATATTTAATTTGATGGTTTCAATTCCCTGAATATTTTAATGACAACTTTAGGATCGAATGCACGAACAGTTTTTTTTCTGAACAGAACTATAATGTTTTTTTCACTTATATCTGCTGATGATACCAGTTCTGTGATAACTTTCCTGATCTCTTCTTCTGTCAAGGGTATAAGTTCCTGGCGGGTCTCTAGTTCCGAAAGAGGGATATTATCAAGCATATAAAGTGAGATGGCCATTTCCAGTGTACTTCTATCCCAGTGCTTTCTCTTCGCTATTCCCAGAATACTTATTACTGTATCATTTCTGCTGTAAGAATTCCCCTGCGAAAGTGCAACTCCCAGGATATCAGCTTTTTCATCCGGTGTGAGTTTCTTGTCGCGCTTTTTTTCAAATTCAGGTATAATCTGGAGAAGAATTCTCGATACTGTGGAAGGATAATTGAAATCCTTTACAATAGACAGAAATGTGGAAAGCATGTTAGTATTTATTAAAGATTCTGCCTCAACATAAGAGAGCTTATATTTTTCTACAAGTTCGCTCTTTATTTCATCAATGGATTTTGGCACCATGTCTTTAATGTTTTCGATATGATCTTCAGTAATTTGAATTAAGGGTATATCCGTTTCAGGATACATTCTCTCCTTGCCGGCAAGTGGCCTCAAATACCTTGTTTCTCCGGATGGGGTTGCGGCACGGGTTTCGGCCAGATCCAGTTTCATGATTTTATCCATTCGCTCGATTAAGAGCGGTCTGAGAATCTGGAAGGAGGGTTTATCGGCAATTACAACTATGACTGCGTCATTATCCATTTTTCCAGCAGATTGATAGATTTTATTCAATTCATCATCCATCAGCCCGTATGCAGGGAATTCATCAGAATGCATCAGTCCGCCTATACCAATATTTTTAGCCACGTCGGCAAGTTCCCTGCCAAGCCTATAATTTCCGTATTTCATGAGATGGTTACATCCGGGCAGCCTTGCACACATAACAGATTTACCAGAGGCTATTGCCTTTTTGATCATTGAAGAGCCAGTATTCGTAAATATATCTGATATATCGATAAATTTTCCAAGTTCTGGAGACCTTCCTGAGAATTTGCCGGAGATTTCATTCAGGGCTTTTTGCCTTTTAATTTCGTAATCCAGCGTATCCTTGATAAAAGAAAGCTTTGATACTCCTTTGATTTCCACACGGCCGAACCCCATTGAGAAATTAACATCCTGTCTTATAGAATCAACCTCTCTGCGGAAATTATTCATGGACATAACGAAATGCCCGATGGCTTTTGCAGTCTCCAGTGCATGATCTGGATCGGCTATATCCGGTTCCGTGGATATTTCTATCAGGGGTATACCCAGTCTATCCAGTGAATATTCAGCCCTTCCATGTTTTTCCGATATTTTCCTGCATGCATCCTCTTCCAGGGTAATCGTGGATATCCTTACAGGGCCCTTTGATGTTTCAATATAACCGTCCATTCCAATAATGCCTGTTCTCTGGAATCCGGAGGTGTTGGATCCATCTATTACTATTTTCCGCATGAATGAGGCATAGTCAAGAATTTTGCAATTCAGCGCTTCGGATATAGCAATAGCAGTATTCAGTGCCTCAATGTTAACCGGGTGGGGTGGCTCCTCATCTTTCTCTACCAGGCAGGAATTGGTGCTAACGTGATAGAGGAATTCACGGTTTCTTATATTTTCGTATTCAACAGCATTGTCAACCTTGCCCATCTCGCCCATAACAGGCGTCAATTTTCTGCGAAATGATGAACCTGATTCGGTTCCCTCAGTGCTGCACGAACAGAACAGTTTATTTCCTTTCAATTGAAAATGTATTTCCAGACCTATTTTCATAATTATCACTTCAATATATCCTCAATTTCACCCCGCAAATTTGCCCTCATTAATTTATCAAGGCTGTCGGGATAATTTCCGAGAATGTACATTGCCTTTACCAATGCAGTTTCTGCAAGCATATTGTCAAGTGGTATTACACCTGCTTGGAGAAGATCACGGCCTGTTGAATATACATTCATGTTCACATTGCCATATATGCACTGTGAGGTCATAAAGAAGCTGGTCTCCTTTTCAAGTTTTTTTATTATGTTCAATACGCCGGAAGATACATGTCCGAGTCCGGTCCCCATTATAATTACTGCTTTCTTATTATAGGCAAGGTTATAGAAATCTTCCTCTTTCATTCCTGGATAAAAGTATATCAGGCCAACACTATCATCCAGCTTATCCTTTAAAACAATATTTTCGGATGGTTTTTTCATGTACGTTTCTTCTGAGATTGTTCCATTTGAATATCTGGCCATCGCATGTTCACCAATAGAAATAAAGGCATTCCTGCTACTTGTATGCATCTTTCTAGTCCTGGTCCCACGATAGAGTGAAACTGAATCATCAGCGGTATCCGTGTGCATTGATATTCCAACCTCTCCCATCTCCATTGAGGCGAAGTGTATCGAACCCTCTATATTAAGGAAAGCGTCACTGCTGGGTCTATCAGAACTCCTCTGGCTTCCTGTAAATATTATGGGTTTTGTCTGTTCCTCGAACATGAAGGATAATGCAGAAGCTGAGTATTGCATTGTATCGGTTCCGTGAAATATTATTACAGAATTACCTTTCTTCATAGCATCCCGTGCCTTCCTGGCAAAGGTTACCCATTTTCCTGAATCTACATTTTCACTCAGCATATTTTCAATGTTTTCGTGATAAAGTTTGAATTGGGATATATTGTTGACAAAGTTATATAAATATGATATATCCTTCACGGGTTTTACGGCACCGGTTTTATAGTCCACAGAACTGCCTATGGTTCCACCTGTTGTGAGTATGCATGTACCATTGTTCCCACATTCACTTGCAGTGGCCGTCCTTTGATTGTTTTCAATATTCCCGTCATCATATTCCCGTAAAACCTTGAATGAATCACTGTTGAGTGTTATATTGTAACCACTGCCCAGCTTTACAGTAATTGTTTCTCCGGAAGAACTGATAAAGGTTCCGGTATATTCTGTCCCCTTATAGGAAAAATCCACTTTCTGGCCTATTAACATTGACCTTCAATTAATAAAGGATATAAAAACCTTATAGATTTTTCATTATTTCCCTGGATATTATTATTTTCTGGATTTCATTGGTTCCCTCATAAATCTGTGTAATTTTTGCATCCCGCATATGCCTTTCTGCATTGAAGTCGGTGGTGTAACCATATCCCCCGAAGAGTTGCAATGATCTCTCTGTTACGTAAACTGCGGTATCCGATGCAAACATCTTTGCTATGGAAGATAGTTCAACAGTATCCTCGTGTTTTTGCCATTTTTCTGCTGCTTCCCTTATAAGAAGCTCTGAGGCTTTTATTTTGGACTCCATTTCTGCTATCATGAACTGGATACCCTGGAAATCAATAATTTTTTTGTTGAACTGTTTTCTGGTATTTATGTATTCCAGGGCTTCCCTGAAGGCAGATTTTGCAATTCCCAGAGCCTGGGCGCCTATTCCGATCCTTCCGGCATCGAGGGTGTCCATTATTACTGAGAAGCCTTTATTGTATTCGCCCACAATATTTGATTCCGGAACCACCACATCGTGGAAATTCAGTTCAACTGTGCTGGAACCTCTTATGCCCATTTTATGTATATCCCTGCTGATTTCAAGGCCAGGAGCATCGGCATCTACAACAAATGTGGTGATTCCCTTATAACCCTTCGATTTATCAGTTGATGCATCCATGACAAAAAATTTGGCAAGCCTTCCATTGGAAATGAATGTTTTTGTACCGTTGATCTTATAACCGCCAGAACATTTTTCAGCATGTGCTGAAATTGATGCGGCATCACTACCGGAACCCGGTTCAGTAATGGCGAGACCGCCTACAGCTCCCTTTGCAATCTCTGTCAGATATCTTTTGTTCAGTGATTCACTGCCGAACATTATGAGTGGCTCAGCAAAAAGGGTGAGGGCACCATCAAGTACAAGAGCGGTGCTGGGGCATGCCTCAGATATTGTTTCTATGGCTTCAACCAGAAATGGAAAGCTTAATCCATATCCACCATATTTTTCGGGGATATAAGAGGCAAACAGCCCCATATCCCTCATTGCCTGTATAATATCCTCAGGCACCTCCATCTTTTCGTCTATTTCTCTGGCCCTTGGTTTTATTTTGTTCTCAGCAAGTTCCCTGACATATTTTAAAACGTCCATTTCATTCTCGTTTAGCATAGAAGTGAATAATGACTAATAATAATAGTTTTCTTATGGCAACTTATCATTGCAGACCTTTAATACGATAAGGGTGCCACATTATTTTTCGCGGCCGTTCTACAGGATATAAAATTATAGTGAATATATTCATAAAAAAACAAGTATATTAATATATTATAAAAATGATAGCTGAGAGGTAAGTTTATGATATTCGTTGATCCATTGGCTGCAATGTTATTGAGTTTAGGTATAAGTGCCGCCCTGATTGCTGCATATTTCTACATGGCTGCTCAGGGAAAGGATTTAAAAGAGCTTGTTATTCCGAGTTTTGCTTTCGGTTTATTCGATTTTGCATCCGGATTCAGGATGTCTCAGTTCTGGCCATTTCCAGGCCCGCTGAGTGCATATAACATGCTATTCGGTGACCCGTTGATGATACTGGGGCTTTTATTGATGGCCGGTTCAGTTATGATATATAAAGGGCAGAACCTGAGATCCATATCCATACCTGGATTAATGCTCGGAATATACCTGTTTATTGAAAGCGCTGCGATTGTTAATTTTAAACTGGAGACGGGAGACGACCTTATCAGTGCTATGGGCCTATACATAATGAGTGGCATATCTGCAGTGTATTCCCTGGTTTTGTTTGTGAAACCTGATAACAGCAAAAAATATCTTTATTATATTGCGTTCATACTTCTGGCACTTACAGCCCTGATAGCCCTGTTTATAGGTTATGCTGCAATATACCAGCATTTACAGGCCCCGCCGTAATATTTATTATTTTATTTTTATTTTTGATTTTTCTATAAAACGATATGTTTTTAAAGCTAC
>JAKAAK010000033.1 GCA_021797025.1 Thermoplasmata archaeon | reverse complement strand
AGGAATAATCATGATGGGATCGCATCTGGACTCTGTAGTCCATGGGGGAATGTTCGATGGTGCCATGGGTGTATTCAGTGCCTTCGAGGTGTTACTTAGATTGAAAGAATCAGGATATAAAAATAGAAAAACCATTGTAGTTGCTGCCTTCACCGGTGAGGAGGGTTCTGCATTCCACCAGCCAATGCTCGGCAGCAATGGGTTCACAGGAAATATTCCAAAGGAAAAAGTCTGGGCTATAAAAAACAGGGATGGTATGGATTTCAAATCGGCCATGCAGAGGATAGAGTACATGGGAGATTCAGAATTTCCGGGGAAGCCAGAATATTACCTTGAATATCATATAGAGCAGGGTCCGGTGCTTGAGGAAAAGAAGAAGCAGATAGGCATAGTTACATCAATTACAGGTCAGTGTGTGCTGTCAGCGGAGTTACATGGCATCCAGGGGCACTCCGGCACTACACCTATGGCTATGAGAAATGATGCCCTTGTTAGGGCTGCAGACATTATTGCGATAGTAGACAGAACTGCCAGAGATGCATCTGCTAAATACAAAAACCATAGCGTTGGAACTGTTGGTGAGCTTTCTGTTGACCCTGGAAGATTTAACGTCATACCCGGATATGTTTCAATGAAAATAGACCTCAGAAGCGAGCATGGTGATAGCCTTGCATATATGAAAAATAATGTTTTATCGGAACTTGAAACACAGAAGAACGGCGTAAAGATTGATTACACTATTATTACCGAAGTGGAACCATCAATCATGTCCACCGAAGTCATGGATGCGATCAGGTCATCTGTAAAATCCCGTGGATTTACTTACATGGATATGCCAAGTGGTGCAGGGCATGATACAATACCAATTTCAAAAATATCGAAAGCAGGCATGATCTTCGTGCCCAGCGTAAAAGGATTGAGCCACACGCCCCTTGAATGGACGGATTTTGAAGATGTTGAACGGGGAATTGAAGTACTGGAAGGCGCAGTGAAAAATCTGGATAAAAGATAATTTTGAATTTTTGTGTAATAATTCCCTCAATATTGAAGGGTAAAAATGTAGTCATTAAATATTCTAACGATATATATGTTAATTATGGAATTTACCGAGCGAGAAAAAAATGTTTGCAATATAATATGCGATTCCGAAAAGATCAGATTCACTGATATAAAGAATAAAAGTGGGCTTCATCAGGAAATCCTTTCAAGGATATTAAGAAGAATTGGCGATGATTGCAATATATCAAAGTTGAGGGATGGATATAAATGTGTAGAGACCGCTTCCACTGAGTGCTGTACAGACAAATAAATTAGTCAATAAATAATATGAATGCATGCATTGACTGATGGGAAATGAATGAAAAGAAAGTAATACAGAAGGATAATGGCGTTGAAGTTATAATGCCTGAAAATACAGATATTGATGAAGTTAATGATGTTATAAGGTCCTGTGTTTCAGGCAAAAATTCATGCTGTTCTCCGAGTTTTTTGAGTGAAAACAAGGTTGGCGTGTATGAGCAAGATGGCAAAACTGTTATAAAAATAACAGGCAACGTCAAGAAAGAAGAAATAGAGGAAAAGATAAACGGCTGTTCGTGTTTTGATAAATAAATTCTTAAATTTTTGTAGACATGATTCCTTTAATGTAAGTGGAAATCATGTATATATAGTTAAATATATACAAATCAAAGTGTGAACTGCCCCACATCCTCCAGTACCTGTGGTTTTTTTGCCCTGTAATAGAAGTATAATACAACTATGAACACAAGGTATAATCCTGATATGTACGATGCGTAATTGAGCGGAGGTGGCGGAGCAGGGTATACTACATACACTATGGCAACCACCAGTGCTATGGCCACTGCCCATGGAATTACCAGATGCCTTATTATTTTAAGAGTTCCATTACGCTTATGGTAGAAACCAAGACCGATTCCTGCTATGGCATGGTTTGAAAAGCTGAATATGGAGTTGCTTATGATGAGAAACAGGCTTGCAGTAAGTGGCCCAAGAATCAGACCTGAAACAATTGCAATGGTTATGCTGAATAACCCAGTGAATATAACAAGATTTCCTGGAACTTTATGCTTATTTATCTTTGTAAACACTTCTGGAAACAGGAGCTTATCCCTGGAATAGGCATATGAAGTTCTCACTGTGCTGTTCATAAATCCTACGCCTGAAGAATTGAAACTGTTGACTATAAACAGGGCAAAGATTGCAGCCACTGCAAGGCCAAGATATTTTGTATACACATAGATTCCTGGGTCAGAAAGATTTGCGTAATTGAACATATTACCAAATCCATACACTACGGATTGTGCATATGAGCTTATTATTATAACCGCTCCTATCATTGCTGCAAGTATTCCCAGTGCTAGGGGTATATTCTTTCTGGGGTTTTTAGTTTCCTCGGCTACTGGAACTACAGAATTGAGTCCGCCAAAGGTGGCAATCCCCAGAATCATTTCCACTGCAATGTCCGTATAGTTGAAATGGACTGCAGAGGCCGTAAACGGTAAAATTGAGTTGTTGGGCCCTGCAATGACTATGAGTGCTATGGATGTGCCCATAAGAAATATAAATTCAGCCATACCTGTATACAGAACGTATTTCAATGACAGTTTAACCCCGAAATAACTGAGCGCTGTGGTTTCTCCGATAACTATTATGGTCAGAGGTATCCAAATCCAGGGATATGCGACTGCTAGTGCAGGGTCCAGTGCATACAGAAATGCGGTTAGCCCCAGCATTGCAAATCCTGTATAACCGAGTAAATAATAGTAATAGTAGGAAATTCCCCCATAGAACGAAAGAAACTTTCCTGCCTTTTTAAATGCCTTTCGATGAAATGCTGCCCATGAATATGCCGATGCAACCTCCTTGGACCATTCGTAGGTAATAAGAGTCATTCCGCAGTAAATAACAAATGCAAGAACTATTACAAGCGTCATTGACCCACCCACTGCACCTGCAATGCCCACAAAAAACAGTGCTGTTACAGCAGCCGGGCCATTTGTCCCGAGCCCCTGTGCCAGTGCCTGCCACATACTCAGGGTGTTGGTAGCAAGACCCGATTTTGAATTCATATCTTCCATGGGAATAAAACCGTGATTTATATTTAAATATAACGAAAATACTAATAAAAATTGATACGAGTTAACAGGCCTTGCTGAAATATTATTAACCACACAGAAATTATGGCAGCCATGGATGTTTATGAGGCCATAAAAAAGAGGAGAGATGTCAGATCTTGGTTTTCCAGCAGGCAGATAGAAAATAATGTTCTTTCAAGAATACTTGATGCGGGAAACCGCGCGCCTTCCGTTGGCCTTTCACAGCCATGGAATTTTATAATAATCAGGAACATAGAAATTAGAAAGAAAATAAAAAATATTGTAGAAACAAAAAGAGTGGAGTTTTATGAGTCCCTCCCTGAGGAAAGGAAAGACAAGTTCAATGGGATTAAGATTGAGGGAATAATGGAATCAGATCTCAATATATGCGTTACATGCGATAATACAAGGAAAGGTCCAAATATCCTTGGAACGGCTACCATACCAGAAACATCAGAGTATAGTGTCGTACTTTCCATAGAGAATATGTGGCTGGCTGCCCGTGCAGAGGGAATAGGAATGGGATGGATAAGTTTTTTCGATCCAGATAATATTAAACCTTTGCTGGGAATCCCAGAAAATATAAAGATAATTGCATATCTTGCAGTGGGTTACCTGCGGGAAGATCATGATATTCCTGAACTGGAGGAGAAGGGCTGGGAGAGCAGGATCGGGCTTTCAAACCTTGTCTATGAGAATACCTGGGGAACACCACCTGAAGATGATATGGAAAAGGCTCTACAAAATTATAGGATTCAATGAAAATAATCATTTAAAATTCTGTAAGTTAATCCAAATATGACATAGCCTGAGTAGGTATAACTTTCATTTTCATGGATAAGACTATTCTCAGGCACCCAGAAAAACTTTGCAACCTCACTGTCAGGTGAAACATTTCTGTTGCCGCATGTGCATTCAAATGCTGCCACGCTCACATGACCATTTAGAGTATGGTATATCCCCAGAGATTTTTTCACCAAAATGGATAAACCGGTTTCTTCCATTGTTTCTCTTATTGCAGTTTCCTCACAGCTCTCACCAGGCTCCCTGTGACCTCCCGGAAAGGCCATCTGGCCTGACCAGGGGTCTCCTTCTTGATCTGCCCTTTTTATAAGAAGAAATTCATTGCTGTTCCATATAAGTGCCACAGCTGCCATGCAGTCCATAAGATTAGATTTTTAAATTATATTTAATTATATTGAAATGTCGGAAATGCCCGGAGTAAGCCTCCTTCTGTTAGCCTTTCGGTTGGCAACATTCGACTATGCGTCTTACCTGAATCTGGCAGCTGTATTCAACGATTCAATTTAGACTTGCTCCCTGCAGGAAGAGTTCTCATCGGCCCTCCGTGAAACGTCATCTTTTCAAATCATTCTTGGCACGGAGCCGTGCATTTCTTGTCTCTTTACCATGTCTCTCGGCATACCGGCTTTCACCGGTTGCAGCCAGCTGTGGAGGGGGGACTTTCCTCACCTTTCGGCGTCAGTTGCCCTCGGGCTTTTCCTTATGTATAATTGCAGTAAAACATTTAAAGTTATCATGTATCACAGAAAATATTTGTTTCTGCGTCACATCTAATACTTTTTAAAATAATATGATAGGCTGAGCATTAACATAGCTATTTTTTTCATTTAGACTTAGTATTTTTATTTCATAGCAATGTAGTCTGGTTCATAAATAACAAAATTAGACAAATAAATATAAAATTTGATTGAAAATCATATCTTAATTTTCCTGTATTTTATGAAGAATATTATGTCGTATGAAAGCTTCAATCCACCGCCAGCAAGGAACATAAATGGTGGGAAAACTGACATTACAGCGCCAACAATTCCCGGTCCCGGTATCATTGAACCATTTCTCACTGCTGAGAATATGGAATTGCTTTTTACCCGGTAATCCGGCTCTATTATTGTGTTTATCAGTGTATCTCTTGCTGGAACATCCATCTGGCTTGTTGTCTGCCTCAGGAACAGGAATACCTCACTTATTGCAAGTACATGAATTACCGGAACCAGCATAAGAAATATATTGCTAACTGAATGTGTGTATACCATCGTCCTGATGAGACCAATTTTTTCAGATATTAAGGGAGAAATCAGTATTGATATGGTTGTTATGACGTTTACACCTATGAATATAAGGCCTGCCGTGCTCAGTGAAATATGATAAACATATTTGAAATATAATGATATCATAGACACGGTAACGAATCCGCCGGCAAGCGCATCCATGGAGAAAAGGTATGATAATGAAAATACATGCTTCCTGGTTTCTGGATTGAGGTCCTTTGCCGCGATTTTTTTATGCTGTGGGAATTTGATAAACACATACAGAACGAACTGGCATAGGGCCACAACTGTAAGTATGAGGAAAACCGTTCGATAATTTATATCTGTATAAAGAAACAGGAATATGGATGCTAGTATTGTTGCACCGTATGAAAAGAAATTATAAATGGAAAATGACCTCCCCTTGCTCTTCTGGTCTGTTTCATAATAACTCATGGCATACTGTTCTATGGGCGAGTTGGGGCTTATATCTCTTCCTGACAGTGATATTGATCCGAGCATGAGTGATATGATAAAAACATAAAAGTCATAGAAAATAAAATTCAGCAATAAGGCTATAGCAAGTGCAGCCGAAATTATATACATCTTATAACTGTTCTTAATATTCATTGCAGGGAAAAGATAGATAATAAATGTAGAGAAAGCTATACTGAAAAGCACAATTATTCCCACATCAAATACGTCTACAAACCTTGCCAGGTAAAAGGGGGTTATAACCGCCAGCATGGAAAGTATAAATGACCTGGAAGCCTTTGAAACAGAAATAAAATAACTCTGGATTTTCATATTAACCCGGAATTCAGTTAACCCATACAGTCTTTATGTTTGTGAATTCCAGTATTCCATATCTTGAGAGCTCCCTCCCTATACCACTTTTCTTGGTTCCACCGAATGGCAGTCTGGGATCGGATGCAACAATTTTATTGATGGATACTGTGCCACTGTCTATGTACGGGGCCATGGACTCCGCCTTTTCTGAATTTCCCCATATGGAACAGCCCAGTCCATAGGGTGTATCATTTGCAAGCTTTATTGCTTCCTCCATGGTTTTGAAGCCTTTTACCATGGCAATGGGGCCGAAGACCTCCTCGCCGTAATCTCTGTTCATTTTAATTATTGTGGGCCTCACAACGTTTCCATAATTCTCTCCGGTTGCCATTACCGTTCCCATTGTTTTGAGTTCTGCCATCTGCTTATCTATAATTTCTTTCTGTGAACTGGAAGAGAGAGGACCTACATATGTATCCTTATTGAGCTGATCGCCAACTTTCACTGCACTGTATTCCTGAAACATCCTTTTTGTAAATTCATCGTAAAGGTCCTGATGGACAAGAAACCTCTTGGAGGCTATGCAGCTCTGGCCGTTATTCTGAAGCCGGGCATATACACTGTTCTTGACCGCCTCATCAAAATTTGACGAATCAAGAACTATATATGGGTCTGAACCCCCCAGTTCCATAACGAACTTTTTGATGTTCCTTCCTGCCTCTGCTGCTATGATAGAACCTGCATCTGTCGATCCGGTGAATGAAACGCCGTCAGAGTATTTTATTGCATCGTCTATTATCTTACCGGTGGTTATAACTGATTTGAATGTTTCCAGATTAAATAATTCCTGTATCTTCAGAGATGTCCCGCTTACAATGGATGCGTGCTTCAACATTACTGAATTTCCGGCCAGCAGGGCCGGGATTGCCGCTCTTACTACTTGCCATAGGGGAAAATTCCATGGCATTATAATTATAATAACGCCCAGCGGATCAAATCTTATATATGATTTTTTTGCCTCAGTCTGTACATACTCATTGGAGAGAAATTTTTCCCCGTTTTCCAGATAGTAATCAAATAACCAGAGGGTTTTCTTCACCTCTGCTAGGCTCTGGCTTATAGGCTTTCCCATTTCCGATGACATTAAAGTGGCCAGGCTTTCCGCATTTTTTTCAAAATTATTCCTGGATTCTCTTAACATGTCTATTCTTTTATCAAAATCCACCCTCCATGTCAGCTGATTGCCCTTTAATTCTGATATGATAGCTTTTACTCCCTCTATATCTGTAATTTTATATTTTCCAAGTTCTGACCCTGTATAGGGATTAAATGTAGAAATTTCCATATTTTATTATATAGCAATGTTATTTTATTTTTGTGGTGGACTTTTGCATCTTTTCAGAGGGTCTACTGGTTCGTACCTGAAAAACTCGGCACAAAATTAATTATAAAAGGTTTTAATCACTTACTATGATAGGTGCTATTCTTGCCGGAGGTTACGGCAAACGCTTGAAACCGATTACGGATCATATACCGAAAACCCTCGTGGAAATAAAAGATAATTATACAATAATGGACAGGCAACTTTTTGATTTTAAGAACATAGGTATTACAGATGTTTATATACTTTCCGGTTACCTCAGCGAGATAATAGAGGAACGTTACCGGGATTACAAGGAAATTAATATCCATTATCTGAAGGAGGAAAAACCCATGGGAACGCTTTACTCACTTTCAAACCTCATGAGCCATATTGATGAGGACGTAATAGTCAGGAACGGAGATACTGTAACGGATATAAATTTCAAAAACTTTGTCAAGTTCTCCAGATCACGTGATTACAGTTTGATAATGTACGTGACAAAAATGCAGAGCCCTTATGGTATAGTTGAATTTTCCGGGGACAAGGTTGACAATTTCAGGGAAAAACCACAGCTGGATCACTACATAAATGCGGGAATGTACTATATCAAAAAATCAGCTTTTCCCGTATTTTTCATGAAGTATATGGAAAAAGATGTGGAAAAAACAGCCTTTCCATATCTGGTAAAGAGCAATCAGATGGGTGTGTATTTTGAGGATGCCTTCTGGATGGGAGTGGATAGTGAAAAAGACCTGAAAACCATAAAGGAATTATATGCCGGCAGAGTGGATACCACTTTTGGTTATTCCAAGACCATTTACCAGGAGGGTAAAAAAACAATAAAGGAGCATTATGTGAGATCCGGTGAAAGCATAGAAATAACATCCGATGGCATAATTAAAATTAATTATGGGAATGGTTATATAGATGGCGAAATACCTAAAAAATTTGGTCCTGGAGATGTGATGAAAATTTTATCAGGAAGCAGGATTTCCGCATATGAAAATTCCGTTATAGAGGAAATAATTATATAATATAAGCTGTAAATAGACTATAATACTATATAAAATGTATTAATAATATTTAATAACCTGTTATTAATAATTAGTTCATGACAGTTAGCAGAGATGAATTATTAAAGGCAATCTCAAATATATATGGGAAAAAGGGTATGTCATCCAAGGATTCAGAGGACCTCTGCGATTTTATTCTATCATATTTCGGATACGAGGATTATGTTCTTGACAACGTGCTTTCTGCTTCAGAAAGAGATGTATTTTACAATCTAGAAGAGTACGGAATAGTTACAACATTCAGGGAAGAAATAAACATAGTGCATGGAAAAACATGGCGTATAAACCAGTGGTATCTGGATAAGGCAAAGATAAAGAAACTTGCAAATGCCGAGAAAAAGGAGGATGAAGTAAAAAATATATATGATTCTATTTTCAAAAATATGTGATTTTTTAGGAATATATTTTTTGACAAGTTAATAGATATGGGGGAAATATAAAATAGTATTGAGTGTAATAAATTGTGACTCTTATGTAGAATAGCAGTGAGGAATTGGTGTGGGTGAATTTTCAGTGCGTCATCTAAATTGCCATATATACGGGTTAGAGAAAAGGTTAACTAAAATATACATAATGTATGTAGCAGTGTCTGTAGAGATGAAATTATATATTTGGGCAACATAAGTCAAGACGTAATCTAGGATGGAATTCGAGGCTATTCAATAAAGTAACCATAAATATAGAGAAAAGTTATAATAATATATGTTTTATAATGGAGTTTTGCACCTAAATTTTCACAAATAAAATATTTATATAATTAGCATAGGAGTTGCAGGAAGGTAGTGCAGGATAATGTTCAAAGCACGCTGTTTGCAACTATAACAAGCACTGCTAGCAATATGGAAAAAATCACTACAGATTTCAATATCTTCTCATAGTACTTTGCCAGTTTCGTACCATCAATAAGCTCACCTCTGATCAATGACCTATAAGGTCTTGAAGCCTGTATCTGTATCTGAAGTAGTGAGTACCCGGTGGCGATCATTATCAATATTACTATGAGATTACTTCCTCCTTGTATAAGATATCCGGATACAACCGGCATAGAACCTGTAGAAAAGGCAAGGGAGATATTATTATGAAAAAATCCCCCGAAGAGCTCCAGATTATATGCAAACACGAAGAATATTTCCACTGCCCCGGCAACTATCAAAAAGTGTACAACAAAGAACGCGAAATAGAAGGAAAATGAAAGACCAGCAACCAATGATACAAAGCCGGTAATTATCATGCCTTTTCTGGGTATATAACTGGCCCATGGTCCTGGGGAATTCTTAAGTGAGGAGTCAAAACAATGGGCTGAAATTCCGAGGCAGATGACAAATGTTATGAACAGATATACAGACCTGAATATATGAATATCGTGGGAAAAGAAACCACCAAAGAATACCAGAGAGCTGACCATAAGTGTATATGGATAGAACGTCAGGCCAATAATAGCCCGCATATGAATGGGCCCGGAGGCGGGTACAAACCATTCTTTTAATCTGTCCGGCATGGGTATTACCATATAATTAATTGGTACTTATTCAATAATTTTTTGTGAGTCCAATATATAATTTTTTATATAAATAAACTGGAATAGTAAACTGATATGAATCACACGATTATATTGCTAATATGAAAATAATAGAAAAAGTCAATTCGTGATATCTTGATTTGAAAATCCTATGCCTGTTATGCCTGGATTGTGGTCAGGCGGCACAGTTCCATGACATTTTAGAATTCTGTAAGTCCATTAGTATTCCAACATATTTTCCATAAAGCCCATTGGATTTTATTATTTATGCTGTTTCTCTTCAATGCTGCACCATGAATATAATATTTCCACTGGAGTGTTAATTATGGATGTAGACGAGGCGCTGTGATGGCACCTTATCCGTAATAGATTATTCCTGGCACCGGTTAGGTTATCTATCCTACATCTAATTATTTCCCTGCTTTGTGTCTTGAACCCTGGATACTGAAAATCTTTTCTGGGTTGGAACCATAGAATATTGCATATTACTTTTATATTATTTCATAATGTTAAACCATGAAAGCAGTTATAATCACGGTTGGAAATGAAATATTAAAGGGCAGGACAGTTAATACAAATTTTTCTTATCTCGGCGAATTGCTCACATACTCAGGGTACGATGTTGTTAAAGGAATAATTGTCAGAGACAATCTTAATGAAATATCTGAAGCTTTCAGGGAAGCCTTCTCCACCGGTGACCTTATTGTTTCTTCCGGTGGTCTGGGACCAACCTATGATGATATGACTCTTGATGGGTTCTCCAGATGCTTTGGATTAAAACTTACTAAAAATCCATATGCCGTAGATATGATACTAAAGAAGACGGGGTATATGACTCCTGCAAGGGAGAAAATGTCGCTTCTACCGGAGGGATCTGAACCACTGGAAAACAGAGCCGGAACAGCCCCGGGTGTATACATGGAAATGTCGGGGAAGATTATTATAATCGTCCCGGGAGTGCCAGGAGAGGTAAAATCCATCATGGAGGGAATAAAGAACAGGATAAAAATAAAGGGATTCCACTATACTGATAGATCAGAGGATCTTCATGGAGTAAAGGAGAGCCTCATAGCGCCTTTAATAGCCGAACTTATGAAGAAATATGGAGATAATGCATACATAAAAACTCATCCGAAAATAGATGATAATGGATCTCCTTGGGTGGAGGTAGAAGTATCCTCATGGGGAAACAATGAGGAAGAAATAGAAAAATTTGCTGATTCCATCCTGGAGCAGATAAAGGAAAATGCAATGCAGAATAATTATAAGTAAATAAATGATTCACTTGCATGAACAAGGATATGGCAAGGAAACTCATAGCCCTGGTAGCCATGAAGAAGGCCAGCGGTTATACGAAATCAGATTTTATCAATATACTCTCATTCAAACGGGCACTTCTCCCGCCGGATATTGTTGAACGCTTTATTGAATCTGCGCTGAATGAAAAGCTCATAGTTGAAAAGGAGGGAAAATACGTTCCGAACTTCAGCACAGAGGGTGTTATTGTACCACTGGATTTTTCTATTAGTGTTGATGAGTTATTCTCTGAAGCGGCTGAAAAACCCCTGGTAGACAGAATGCTGGAGGCTGCATCGGCATCTGGAAAAATGACAAAAAAGGAGGCTATAATAAAGGCGAGGGAATTGCTTTCCGGCATGCAATTTATAGATTTTGAAACTGCAATGGTCACAGTGCTGTCAGATGCGGGAATTGATATATCTTCATTTGTTGCGGAAAAAGAAAACAACTCAGGATATTCTCAATAAACCAGATGCAGGGCTTCATTTACCGGAACTGAAACTTTTATGCCGGTATCCGAAAACTGAGACCTTCCACATACTATACCATTCTCTGCCAGTCTTTGCATGCTGGACTCTATACCCGCGGAATCATGATGTATAATTCTTGCAAAGTCTGCTACGTCTGCGAAGTACAGGGAAAGATCATTATTTTTAATACCGCTAAGTGATTTAAGGAAAAGTCTGTCAGGATTTTCTATTATATCCATGTTTTTAACTATATCTGAATTTAGGTTCCCTAACCACATAGGCCCTTCATGTGATTCCGGATATTCTTGTGCAAGGCCTGTATTTCTGTTGAAGTTTCCTATTTTCTCCAGCTGTTTGTCGGCCATTGATGATGATGAAATTATCTGAAATATAATTCGGTAATAATGGGAATGCCACAGAGATATCATGGGTATTGCGGCCTTATCCATTGCGGCAGCTCGCCTGACAATTTCAGCGATTAACAGTCTTATTCCTGATTCGTGCCGGTAAATGTCATTTATTATGAATGCCCCGTAGCGCCTGAATGTTTTTTTCTCCATGGAACCAGTGAGGGCGGTCAGGTCTGTTGGTGTTATCCCAATATAGCCTTTGTTGCGTATGTTCATCATGGCATCATCAATATATGGAAGTACTGATCCGTATGGGTCTATGTCAATATAATCAAAGAGAAAATCATTCAGAACTGCCTGAAAAGTTTTATTATATATTTCAACATCCGATTTATTGATCTCCCGGTTTATTTTTATGTACTCAAATGATTTTTTATTTATTTCAGAGATAACAGTTTTCATGCCTGCTTCCCTGTTAATCCTCAGCCCTCTAATGCCTGTACCCCCGAAGGCATCAAGCGCTACTCTTGGCTTTACAGTCCTGAGAAAGGAAATCGTAATATCCCTGTTCAGTTTCTGATCAACATTATAAAAACCCGCAGTTCTTGAGCCAGGGCCTTTTATAAAAAAATTATCAGGGGCCATTATACTTATGGAACCCTCTGACAGGGTCTTAAATTGATTCTTCCTCTCCATTCAATACCTTTAAAATTTTAAATGGTAATATGTTCTTATTTATTGGTGTAATATCAAAAACCCTGACACTTTCATAGCCACGGAATTCCTGGAGCACCGGATTTCTTGATTTCTTATGCAGTGTTACTATTATTGATTTGTCCGATTTCATTGTTTCCTCTATCTCTGCCTTTACCTGTTTTGTTGTATTTTCAATCTTACCAAGTTCATCTATGATTATGACATCTGCCTCTTCCCTAGATTTCCGGAGGCTCGGAACCAGGAGCTCTTCCAGGGCCTTGGTATCAACCCCCAGTTTATCCACCTTTACCCTGGATACCAGATCACTTCTGGCGAATTCCACCTTCCTTTTTGTCAGTATATCAGTTATATAATAGGCAAGTACCCGTCCATGCTCAATTTTTTCCGATACAAGTGTACCTTCTATTAACTTTCCATTATTTTTAAGCATCTCCATAATTTTATTCAGTGCCTCGGTTTTTATTGAACCAATCGGTCCGGTTATCCCTACTTTTATTGCCATTATTATTCCTCCAAATACATCAACGGGTAATTCAGGTCCTGCACATAATGCATTCTGGCATTTACCATCTGACCATTATATTCCACGGTTAACCTTACATCCATCATTTCTCCTGAAAGAGAGGTATACTGAAACGATGTACTCTGTCCTATATTAATTTCCACTGATACATGCTTAACAAAGGGTTGTATTAACACACTTTTTTCTATTACCCTTTCAATATCAGTTACATTGCTTTCATTTACAGGCACACCGGTATACTGATGGAATATCCCGCCCAGCTTTATTCCAGCCTCGAATATTGCCCTCTCCCTATCTGTACACTGAAAATATTTGCGGGCCGGGTCTAACATTATGGAGTATATTACATATAATTTATTAAATATTGTTCTTTTTTAATTTGCGAATTTTTAAATCTTTTGTTCGAAACTTTAAAAAAAATTTAGATGAGTTTATATGTAAGTTTACTATAGGAATATCTGTAATTACTAAATTAAGGTGAACGATGGTGAATGTTTACAGGAATATTATGTCAATCCTGAAATATAAGAAAGTCCATATGACACTCATAGACCCCGCAGCACAGGGTCCTGAAAAGTCTGGAATTCTGGCTGAAAAAGCCGATAGGGCGGGTACTGATTTCTTTCTAATAGGTGGGTCTACAGATATAAATTCAGACCTGATGGATACAACTATTGCAAAAATTAAGTCAAAAACTGATAAACAAATTATTATTTTTCCCGGTTCAAGAACCATGATAAGCAGATACGCCGATGCTATATATTACATGATGCTGATGAATTCCAACAATATTGATTATATAGTTGGACATCAGATAGGGTCTGCATCGTTACTTAAAAAGCTGGGAATAGAAACAATCCCCATGGGGTACCTTGTATTTGAGCCTGGTATGACAGTTGGTAGGGTTGGAAATGCAAAACTCATAGGAAGGGAAGATGAAAACACTGCACTTTCATATGCTATGGCCGCAGAATTCTTTGGATTCAAGTTACTATATCTGGAGGCAGGATCTGGAGCACCGGAACATGTTGGGTGCAACGTTATTACAAGGATAAAGGAAGAAGTAAACATTCCGGTCATAGTGGGAGGAGGGATACGGGATTATGATCATGCCAGGTCTGTCCTGGATGCGGGTGCCGATATAATAGTCACCGGTACAGTGATTGAAAAGCACGAGAATCCATACATTGCCCTTAAGGATATTATCAACGCAATATAGATTTTCGTTAAAAAATTTATAAATACTATTGGAAAATTATTCTTACCTAAATTATATTAGGGTGCGCAAAATGTTGAATAATGGATGACGAAGTTGCCAGACCCCTGTATTTCCTCTATGCAATTCAGAGAAGTCCATATGGATTCAATTTAAAGTGGAAAGACATAAAACCCCTGGTATCTTCCATGTTCGGGGATGACATTTTCAAAAAACTTCTTGACAACAGGATAATAAGCACCTATTCAGATGAAAATATACTGGAAATAATAAATGTCCCTGATATCAGGTATAATATAAGTGATCCCGATAAGGAGGCGCTTTTCAATAAATTCATAGGGTATGCCGTAAAAAATAGGCTTATAGATGGAATCCTGAAAATCATGTATCTGGACAGAAAAATTGCCCAATTCATAATGGATATACTGAACCAGGATACAAGAAAAACGGAAGAGGATTTTACCGCCTATGCCGATTTCCCTGTTATAAATTCCCCGGATTTCTACTATTCAAACGCCTTTGCCGATTACTGCAAACCCTATATAGAGGAATTCAAGCTCAATATGGACAAAATCAAACCTTATCTTGGTCAGGAGTGGTTTACCAGATTGATAATCATACTCCGTGATGGGTCATTCAACAATGACAGTTTCTCTAAGGCGGTTGAAAACAATGAGGATTCCTTTATTTCCGGTTTAAAAGAGATAGTGGAAAATGATTATTTATCACAGATTATAGTAAATCTTGACACTTTCTTAAATGATAGGGACGTAAACAGTTCACTGCTCAATTATGCATCGAAATCTGTACGTGAGAAAAATATTAAGCGCTTCTATGACTGGCTTTCAATTGCAAATGATATAATGGTAGGTCTTGAATTCGTGATAGGAAGTATATTCTTCCTTCCAAGCGAGTCTAAATATTCTACTCTTGGCGTATATCTCTTTATTGTGGGCAGTACACAGTTGCTCATAAGGCCAATGATAAACATAGCAAGAAGGATTCATATAATGATGCTGCACAGGGAAAAATAGGAGTTATTTCCTTATAAGTATCCTGAGTCTGGCTATGGCCTGGGAAGCCTCATCCGGCTTCAGTTCATTTATGTTTTTCCCCGTAAATAAGGATATTGCACTTCTGGTAAGTATGACTGTTTCAATTCCGGTCCCAAGGGCAGCAACGATAAGCATCGTGAATCCGGTAATGAATATATGGAGATGGCTGTCAGCATATCCTGTATTCAGAGTGAAATATGTAAAGATAAAAAATCCCACTATAAAAACAAGGGATAGGAAAAAGGTAACAAGTCTGATACGGAAAAGCCTTACGGCCTCCCTTCTATCAAGTTTTGCCATAAAGGTTAAAAGAGAATTGTAATATTAAATTTTGTGTGAATTTTATGGTTATATACCACAGTAGATAAACAATAAATTTAATTTCATAATTAAAATATGGTTTTATGAGAATCAAGGTTCAGATTAAATATCTTCCTAATGTTGAAGACCCTGAGGCATTGAGTATAAAGAGAAACCTGGAACTGACCGGTTACAGGGGAATAAAGAATGTTTATTCTTATAAAATATATGAATTCGAAACCACCCTGGATAAGAATGATAGCATGGATGAAATAAGGGAAATTGCAGAAAAGCTCCTGACAAATCCTGTTATTCAGGAATACAAAATAGAAGACATAAGTGAATGAAATGTACAGTATTATAAATAGTACACCGGATAAACTGAGGGCACTTGCATCAGGACTTGGATTGACCTATGATGAAATCGTAATGCTGAGAAATTATTTTACAGGCCTTGGCCGTAATCCAACCGATATAGAAATTCAGGCCATTGCACAGGGGTGGAGCGAACATTCATGCTATAAATCATCGAAGCTATACCTGAAAAAATATCTTTCAGGGCTAAAAAGCGATTATACAATACTTACCATGGAGGATGATGCCGGTGTTATTTCATTTGATGATGAAAATGCATATGTTGTGAAAATGGAGAGCCATAACCATCCCAGTGCTATTGAGCCATATGGAGGGGCTGCAACCGGTGTAGGTGGTATAATCAGGGACGTATTATGCATGGGTGCGCAGCCTGTGGCACTGGTTGATTCCCTGTATTTCGGAGACCCGGATAGTACAGGGAGACAGCTAACCGAGCGTTTTATCATTAACCGTGTTGTGGCAGGTATTAGAGATTATGGGAACAGGGTAGGAATCCCTACCGTAGCAGGTTCTGTAAATTTCAACAGCATATACAACGGGATTCCACTGGTAAACGCAGGCTGCATAGGCATTGTAAGAAAAGACCAGGTTGTAAGGAGCAGGATAAGCATCGAGGGAGACCTTCTCATTGTTTGCGGTGGCAGAACAGGCAGGGATGGGATACACGGCGTTAATTTTGCATCAAAAATACTCAATACGGGAGATGAATCAAACAGGAATGCCGTGCAGCTGGGAAACCCAATTATAAAGGAGCCACTGATCCATGCCATACTGGAGGCAAACGACGCTGGAATCATAGATGGTATGAAGGACCTGGGTGGTGGTGGATTATCCAGTGCAGTAAGTGAGATGCTATTTGCTGGGGGAATGTCTGGGGT
>JAKAAK010000239.1 GCA_021797025.1 Thermoplasmata archaeon | reverse complement strand
CTGCTATTTTTACAAATGGTATATTTCCATTTTCATAATATTCTTTCTTTGATCTAAGAGGTGTACCTCCAGCTTTTGTATTTACTGAAATCTCTGTATCACCAATAGTATGGCATGTCCACTCTTCCGGTATTTCCCCAATTTCTGTCATCTTATATCTTACTTTAGTCAATATAACCCAGCTCCTTTAGATAACCATTAAGCTTTTCCTCGACTTCACCTAAATCAGCATTAATCCCATTCAATTCCTCAATAGTGCCTGTTATGTCGATGGAACTCTCATTGTCAATAGGGCTGACAAAAGTGGTGACATTTAAATTATAATCCTTTGCTTTTATATCATCCACACTGACAACCTTTGAAAATCCATCAATTGATTCGAAGCTTTTGTATGCTGAAACTATATGGTTAATATTAGCATTGGTAATAACATTCAATTTCCTCATATCCGGATGTTTTCCATATTCCTTTGACGCGTCTATGAATAATACCTTATCCTTGTATTCTTCCTGTTTTTCCTTATTAAATATAAGTATAGCTCCTGCCGCACCTGTATTATAGAAAATCTTTTCAGGCAGAAGAATAACTGAGTCCAAAAGTTTTTCATCAACAATTTTTTGCCTGATAATTTTTTCTGAATTGCTTCTAAAGAGTGCTCCCTGATCCATAATCACTGCTACTTTGGATTTTGAAGTATAAAGCATGTGTTCAATCCATGCCCAGTCTCCATACCTCTGTGGAACGAAACCATAAGCATATCTATCCTTGAATTCTGCCTGCTTCAACGTGTCCTCGCCATAACCTTTCTGTGACCATGGGGGATTGGCAAGAACAAAATCGAAATGGCGCAAACCTGAAGCGGTCTTGAATTTAGGATAAAGGAGGCTGTCTCCAACCTCCAGGTGTGATTCTGATATGTCATGAAGGATTGTGTTCATTTTAGCCAGAGCATATGTAGTCGGGCTTCTTTCCTCACCGTAAAGCCCTACCCTATTTGCCTTATCCACACCCATCCTTGATTTAACATATTCATAGGCCTCTATAAGCATCCCGCCGGAACCACATGCTGGATCGTAAACACTCATGCCAGGTTGTGGGTCTAATATGTCAACCATAAGCCTTACGACTTCCCTTGGAGTGTAGACTTCACCCTCCTTCGCTTTTTCAGGTGCGAATCTCATAAGAATGTGTTCATAGGCATCTCCCATTGCATCGCCTTCTATGCATTTATTTGAAAAGTTGTATTTATCAAATAGTGCAAATAGTTGCTCAAGGAGTATTCTGTTTTCCCTGGTTTTTGTAAAATCTATGAAATCTATTCTATTTACTACCCCATCAAGCTCTTTGTTTTCTTTAGCTATTTCATTTATCGCCCTTGACATGTTTTCTGTGAGTTTATCCCTATCCTTCCTTATATTATTCCAGAGAACGTTCTCTGGAACCATAAAGCTATGGAACTCATTGCTAACTGCACGTTTGGCTGCCTCTGATTCATTAATGCCTGTTTCCTCTATAATTTCTGACATAGCATCCTCAATTTCCTCTTTCCATCTGTCGCTCAATCTTTTGATAAATAAAAGGACAAGGATATATTTATAATCCACAGATGTCCGTATAAGGTCTGCGGCATTATCCACCAGTTTAACCAGGTCATTTTTTGTAATTTTGCTAAAACAATCAACTGCCATAGAATTCAAAAGTATCAATGTAAGAGTGAATATAAAAGTTTCTACACCATAAAACATGGATATCCTTAATTTTCTTATTACGTGGTTAATTTCAGCGGAGCAAATTATAGCTAAATGACAATGTGTTACTACTATGGAGTTAATTATATTATGATTTAACTGAATTTATCTTCCCTCATGCACAATTTGAATATTCTTCAATATCGATGACATAGTATGTCTCAACGTTCTATCTAATTACTGATACTATGCTGGTTTTACTAGGGCCTCAAAATTTCAATGATGGTTATGTCAATTATATACTGTTGTAAGAATAATTATTTAATATGCTATTTCCTCCGTAAAATGCTTGTCCTGGAGATATCAATACCGTTCGTAGTAATTATATATGTCTTTATGAAATTGGGGAAAACCTACCATTGTTAAGATAATTCTAGCAATTAATTTCATTTATCCAGCAGTATATAACTGCCATAGCAAAAAAATTAAAATCTAATAAGAGTATATTGTTTCCAATTATGGGGCACAATCATATTCTGGAAATAACGTTAAGAACCTTAAAGGAGTTAATTGAAGAGGAGTAATAATGCGTATGTTTGAATTGGATCTTAGCAGTGATTAATTATGGCGAAATACATTACGGCTTTTGACCCGAAACTAAGGAAGAGGGTATTGTTCATAGTAAAGAATGGTTGGGCCGTTTCCGTAATAACAGGTTATAAGTTTAAGTATGAGCCTAAGAAAAAGAGGGCGTAATATGGCATCGAGCAGAATTAACGAAAATCCAGAAACAATCTTAGGTAAGATTGAGGAGGCTATGAAAGACCGGAATTATATTCTGTCTTTGTTCTTAGAGCATAGTACACTCGAAAGTTACGTGAGTGAACTCATTTTGATGGCAAATGACCGGCAAGAGGAAATTACTGAAACGCCCTTAGAAACTTATAAAAGAATTAACTTTGATGCTTTATTGAGTTTAAGTTACATATTACGGTATCTTGATCAGAATTTATATAGCAGACTTAAAAAGTTCAACAAAGCGAGAAACAAATTTGTTCATAATTTGATTGGTTATGACTTTAAAGATCCTAAAATTAAAAACGAGGTTGAGAAGTTAGCCATTGATGGCTTGGACCTTTGCAAGATTATATCGGAAAAATATGAAGATATTATTTATTCAAAGTACCTTGATTTTGAAGACTCTAGTGGTCCGCTCGGTGGAAGGTAAGTATCAGATTTTCAAAATCGTGAGATTACTGGTTAATTATTCAGAGAAGGAGTTTTTGTTTTCTTTCAAACTATATTAATATATAATTTAATAATTCAGAATGAGATATTTTATATCTGAGTATTGTTCCACCATGATAAAAGGGATATATTTATTGTCCATATCATTAACCAGGATTGATTTATTATTTGAAATTAACATTGTTGCACTCTTTATAATTAGCTGGGTTTTTATATGGTATTCTTCGGGCGAGAGAAATATATAATCAGATTTACAATGTCCATTTTTATACTATATATCTGCAGTAATAATACTTTTCTTTTATTGTAAGAGTTAAGCGGTTTGAAGCTAGCGCAATAAATCACCTGTGAAATTGAACCGGTTCTGCACAATTCAGATTTAACCAGTGGGAAAATCTTGAAACTATAAGGAACAAAAAAATTTCTTATTGCATACAATATTTATTTCAATATAGGTAGCATAAAAATAGTGAAGAAATAGCCCCGAAATCCATGTACATCATGAATAGATATAGATAGCAGTTATTTTAGAAGTTCTGCTAACCTTTCATATAATGTATCTTCACTGGGCTGCTTAAGATAGTCCTCAATAAACTTATCGGGATTGCTTTTATACTCAAGGAATTTTGATATATATTTTTTCAGTGAAGTTTCAGAATATTTGTCCGGTTGTTTATAAATTAGGCCTGATGTATTCTCATGAGTGTTTATTTTTCCCCTCATGCTAATATACCCTATGGCAGTATCTATATTTTCAGGGCTGATATTGTTTTTTATGGAATAGAGGATTTTATACGCTAATAACTGTACCCTGTGGTGCGATGCTTTCTCTATGGTTTTATCCGTCTTGTAATCCAGGATAACATATTTCTTTCCGTCACTGAAAACAGCATCAATTTTGCCGAAAAACATAATATTATCAGGTTGACCAGAAAACT
>JAKAAK010000032.1 GCA_021797025.1 Thermoplasmata archaeon | reverse complement strand
ACATGGAAAATACTCAGGTTAGTGTTGCATCTACTCTGAAAAAGAGATATATAAGAATTGCGCCTATACTGTTTTTTCTGTATGTGATAAACTTTCTGGATCGGGTGAATCTTTCCTACGCTATAGATGCGGGAATGTTTCTTGATATCGGTGTGTCTAAATCATCTGCGGATTTAATAGCAGGAATTGCCTCGGCTCTGTTTTTTGTGGCTTATGCATTACCACAGGTTTTTACCACATTAAGAATAAATAAGGTAGGTGTTAGAAAGATATTTGCAGTAGCATTCACCGCATGGGGAATAATTACAATAGCCACGGGCTTTGTTCAAAATGTTCCCGAAATATATGCTCTGCGATTCATTCTCGGTCTCGCGGAGGCACCGTTCTATGCAGGTGTTATGTTCTTCATGGGAGTGTGGTTTATCGAGTCTGAAAGAGGAGTTGCCAACAGCTTCTTCAATGCTGCTATTCCTGTTGCAGGAATATTCGGTGGACTTATTTCCGGAGAAATATTCCTGGTATATGGTGATAACCCCGGATGGAGATATCTTTTCGTTATAGAGGGGATACTTGCACTCATATCAGTTGCTATACTCTGGGTAGTTATAACTGATTTCCCGGAACAGGCAAAATGGATGTCAAAGCAGGAGAGGGATGCCCTTCAGGGTGACCTTGATCTGGAAGAGAAAAACAAACCAATAAAAGTTTCATGGAAGGAAGCCCTTATGCAGCCAGATGTTATACTTCTAACTGTCGTTTATTTCCTCGGTGTAACAGCACTCTACGGATACTCCATCTGGCTTCCATCTATTATCGGGTCCTTTACGCATGTACATGCTGCTGAATCTAGCTTCCTATCAGATATACCGTATGTAGTTGCGGCAATCGCCCTGATATTCATACTAAGATATTCCGACAGGAAAGGAGATAGAAAACGCTTAACTGCAATTATATTCTTTATCGCTTTTATAGGATTATCACTGAGTGCCTTTACAATATCGAATGCAGTTGTGTCCTTCATATTCTTTACTATATCAGCTATAGGAATATTCACATTCCTCCCGGTATTCTGGAATATACCACAGGAATCTCTTACCAGAGAAAGTTCAGCTGCATCCATAGGTCTCATAAACGGTCTTGGAAATCTAGGGGGTGCTGTAGGTCCCATAATAGTCGGCGGTCTGGAAACTGTAACACACTCATTTGTAGCAGGCGTCTATGGAATGGCTATCTTTGCAGGACTTGCTGGTGTCTTAGTTCTGTTCGTAAAACATTCCAGATAATTTTATAATTTTCAAAAATTTAATTTCTATATCTTCTAAATATTGGTATATACAGGTATATTGAACAATCTTTTCTATTGGGATTTTTATTAAATACATACCCTCTATGGATTAGCATGGCATACAATGCTCTGGATAATGCAAAGATGAATTCTTTGCATAAAAAGATTACAGCCTTATCTGTGGGAGGGACATTCCTTGACGGCTATGATATTTCCATTATATCAGTTGCCCTGATTGTAATGTCCAAAACAGCGTTTGACCTGAATACCGATTTCGGAAAGGCGATGATAGGTGCTTCGACAACAATAGGTATGCTCGTGGGAGCGATACTTTTCGGATACATTACCGATCTATATGGAAGAAGGACTATGTATATGTACGATATGGTTATATTCATCATCCTTACCATAGCAACAGCATTTTCATGGAACTTCGCCTCATTATTTACCATGAGGTTTATACTTGGTTTGGGACTGGGCGCTGACTATGCAATAGGTACAACCATTATAAGTGAGTTCTCACCGGTCAAATACAGGGGAAAGTTACTGGTTACAAATGTACTTGCCTGGTTTGTAGGTGCTGCAGTGGCAGCGGGAACTGGATATCTCCTGCTTTCCCTCGGACCCCAATCATGGAGGTACATGTTTATTCTGGGAATAATACCTGCGGCAATTATTCTGATACTCAGAAGAGATGTGCCAGAGTCAGCAAGATGGCTTAACAACAAAGGAAAAACCAGGGAAGCATCGGAAGTAGAAGAGGAACTTACAGGAACCTCTGATAATCTTGCAGTAATTAAAAAGGATAATAAAAATCCTTTAAAGGATCTAGTAAGCAAGAAATATATCAGGAGCCTGCTTTTCATCGGAATATTCTGGTTTACCTTTGACGCTTCATTCTACGGTATAAGTATATTCAGTCCTACAATCCTTGAACTACTGGGCTTAAAGGCGAGGTTAGCAGTTCTAGGTTCAGGCATATTTGACGTATTTGCTATACTGGGTAGCATTACAGCCATAATACTGATTGATAGAATAGGAAGAAAAGGAATTACAATTCTCGGGTTTTCCGGTATGGTTGTCTCACTGGCTGCCCTGGGTATAGTTACGTATTACGTTCCGAATAAGTCTGCATTTATAACCGATGGAGCACTCATATTTGCACTATTCCTTATATTCTACATAACGGAAGCCATCGGTCCAGGCTCCACAGATTTTGTATATCCCGTCGAGTTATTTCCAACAGAAGACCGGGCAACGGCACAGGGTTTTGGAACGTCTGTGAGCAGGATAGGGGCAATATTAGGTATAACCACATTTCCGTTTATAGTTACAGCTTACGGTTTCAGTACAAGTCTTTTCTTCTTTACTGGACTGGCAGTAGTTGGTTTACTGGCAACAGTATTCCTGGGAACAGAAACAAAAGGAAAGACTTTAGAAGAAATCAATGCTGAAGAAGAGCATTCCCCGGTAACTACTACAGGAGCTAAATAAAATTTTTAAAATAAATACTTATTTCATAATCGATTTTATTCAAGAAACTCTTTTTTAATTAATCCTGTGATTTTTTGTAATTGTGTATGCATTCTACAAATAATAATTTCTTGTGTTCAAAAATTGAAGTATACCGCATTTATTTCAAAAACATTGTAATTCATTTATATGGCACAAATATACAATGGAAATAGCTCTTACATGTTCATCATTATTTTTGTTTTAGTCATAGCAATACGGCAATTATATTAAGGTCTGAATGGGAGAAAATTTAAAGAGCCGAAATTTATACTTTATTTAATCCAGCACTTATATCAAATATTTTAAATATTTAGTTGTAATCAAATTATGATAATTATGTTACAACAATTTGTTAACAGAGTTAAGGAATTAAAAATTCTTGAAACCAAATTTATGGAAAATAAAAAGCAATTAGTAATCATTTATGGTAGACGGAGAATAGGTAAAACCGAATTAATCAAGAAATTTATTGAAAATAAAAGGTACATATATTATTTATGTACACAGGATAGTATTATTAATAATATTAACGAATTGAAACTACAATTCGCATCCGTAACAGGAAAAGCGTATTTCGCAGATCTGGAAACTGATTTTTATAATCTATTTAAGTATTTTATAAATGAGATAAAATCAGAAAAAATAATTATTGTCCTGGATGAATTTCCAAATTTGATAGATCTGTTTCCCGGCATTGTTTCTGTAATGCAGAAAATATATGATGAATTAATGGACAAATCATCCCTGTATATTATATTATCCGGTTCCAGTATAAGTATGATGGAGGACGAACTATTGAGTTATAAATCGCCTTTATACGGGAGGAGAACGGGCAGTCTTGAACTTTCAACCTTCGGTATCAGAGAAGCCAGATACTTTTATAATATTAATTTTGAAGACCTAATTAAGATATATTCAATTTTTGGAGGCATCCCCTTTTATCTCTCTCTTGCAGATAAGAACTTGACAGTTGAGGAAAACATAATAAATAAAATAATGACAAAAGGTGAAATCCTATACGAAGAATCAAAAATACTCCTCAAGGAAGAGTTCAGGGAACCACGTGTTTATGAACTTATTCTGAGATATATCTCCATTGGATATAATACATATGGAAAACTGGAAAATGCTACACATCTGGATAAAGGAAATATATCAAAGTATCTTGAAACACTTATTTCTGTTAAACTAATTGATTATATAATGCCTTTAAATCAGAAACGCCGGGGAATTTACGAAATAAAGGATTATTTCATGACTTTTTATTACAGGTTCGTGTATCCCAATTTATCCATGCTGGAGATTGACCAGACTGATAAAGTAATGGCTTTAATCAGGACTGATCTGAATATTTATTACGGGCATGCATTTGAAAAGATAGTTATTGAGATGATAAAAAGAGGTATTGTTGAATTACCATTTATGCCCACAAACGTCAAAAGGTTCTGGAAGAAGGAAGTTGAAATAGATGCAATAGCCATGAACGAGGATACTGGAGACATTTGCTTTATTGAATGCAAATTTTCAGATAATGTAGATGGCCTACAGATTTATCATGATTTAAAATATAAATCCTTATCGGTAGATTTCAGAAGAAGCAGGGAATATTATATGATAGTTGCAAAATCATATAAAACCAGAAGTAAAGAAGCAATTAACCTTGATTTCCAGGAATTAGATAAATTGACTTCAAGAATAGATAAATAAAAAATAATAAAATTAGGTAAAAATATAATTATAATACTATATCCTGAAATGGCATTATTATATCGCCTTCCCTGTGGGCCTCCAGAATTCCAAGAGTTTCATTGGTTAGATGAATCGGTACCAGCTTCTTTGCATGGCTTTCATGGAATCCTTTCATGGCTGAAGAATATGTGGAATGTTTCCAGAATTCAGCGGTTTTATAATCCTCATCGGGGTATGTCATCTCGTGGAAGAATAGGTCTGCATCCTCCCCGACCCTGGCGATATTGTCATTATATGCAGTATCCCCTGTATAGGCAATAATATGATTCTGATACTCTATCCTGTACATATTATCCGGAATAGCATGATTTCCATGAAAAGTTTCAATATAATCATGTTCACTCTTTTCAATGAATCTTGCCTTTAGTTCGTAAACCTCCCTGCCATCATTGATTTCCACATAGTTTGCCGTTACCCTGAACTTTTCATTATCCGGTGTGTTATATAACTGAAGTATACGTTCAGTGTTCTTTTTAATCCCGGGTGGCCCCATAATTATGAGTTCTTCCTTAATATTCCTGGAACCCCTGTACCACAGGATTTCAGCAAGTCCACCGAAGTGATCCAGATGCATATGGCTTATCAGAATCTTGTCAAGTTTTCCGGGGTCTATTCCGGACTCAAGCATGGATTCAATAGTATGAGGACCGCAATCAAGCAAAATCTGCTTGTCAATGATCATTGATACATTTCTTCTGCCGGCCTCTATATGTGAGGACCAGTTGCCCATAAATTTTATTTCCATTTTTTCACCATTTCGTGTTGAAAAATTACTCTACTATAATTAACCATTTCCAATATACTTAATATATAACTATATACTATATATAAATAAAAGATAATAGATAATTTTGAAATATAATCATTGCTCTATATACTTTATCATCTCATTAGATATTCCTGTCTCTTTCATATATGCATTCAGGCCGGAAGATTCTATTATTTCTAGAGCAGATTTTTTATCAGCCTTTGCCCTTTCCATTTCAAGGTTTTTCCAGAGTGGGAATACCACTTTTTCCTCCTGAGAGTTGTGGAAGGTAAGTGTTTGATAAAATAGGGGGATCCTCTGTTCATACAATGGATTTTCTCCAGTTTTCCATTTTATGAGATTGCTGTATAACTTATCCAGGAGTTTATGATCGGCAATCAAACTGTCTATTGTTTTTTTCGTTTCATTATCACCTAGAGATACCAATTCGGGAAATACCACTTTTTCCTCTATAGCTACATGTATATCCATGAGAAATGTCCTGAATTCCATCATATCAACAAATTCATTTTTTTCAGCCCTGATTCGTATGGCAGAATGATCTATCATCAATAACTCAACGGCGTCCATGGGATAAAATGTTTCCATTCTATATTAAAGGTATCAAACAGCCAATAATACATGACTTATAATGGGAATTCAAGTGGAAATCCAGGATTGAAACAATTTCATTATATCTAAATAGAGTATCCCCGCGGTAATAATTCTTAAATATTATTCTTATGTAGTTTTATTCGCATGATAAAAGATTTAGTACGGGCAAAGATGATTTATAATGAATTTTAAGGAATTCGGTCGTACAGGCAAAAAGATATCAGCAATGGGTATAGGTACTTGGGATATTGGTAGTGATATAGACAAAAACGTTGAATCTATAAAATACGCTATAGAGAATGGAATTAACTTTATTGACACGGCAGAAATGTATGGAACTGAGCCGGTTGTAGCGAGGGCAATTAGGAGCTATAGTAGGTCAGATCTCTTCATAGCAACAAAGGTATGGCCGGATCATTTTCAACATGATTCAGTTATAAAGGCATGCAATGACAGCCTAAATAAACTTCAAACCGAGTATATAGATTTGTATCAGCTTCACTGGCCCAGTAAGTCCGTCCCCATATCAGAGACCATGAAGGCCATGGAAGAACTAATGGATCAGGGCAAAATACACCATATTGGAATTAGCAATTTCACACTGGAACAGACAAAGATGGCCATGGAGAGTATGAAGAAGTATGAAATTGTGTCAAATCAGATAGAATATAATATAGTAACAAGGGACATCGAACGTTCTGGATTGTATACTTTCTGCAAGAATAATAAAATTGCTATGATTGCCTATAGTCCTCTATCTCATGGAAAAATACTATCTCAGTCGAAACTGGTTGATCAACTTGCAAAGATGGCAATTCCATACGATGCTACTCCTTCTCAGATGGCTCTTGCATGGCTAATTAACAGGGATGATGTTTTTCCCATTCCAAAGGCAAGCAACAAGGATCATATGAAAGAAGATATAGCCAGTGCGGATATAAAAATAACAACCGAGGATATGAAGAAAATGGATGAGATAGAATCAAAATTCTATGTGGCTCCAATAGCTTAAAGGCAAAGTTCAAGGTGAATTTAATTTAATATATGTATAAAAAGGCATTACTATCCCGAATGATTTTATTTCAATAGAAAAACATAACTAATATAGAGACTTTAATTATAGATGAAAATTCTTGTTGTGGGAGTAAATAACTTTGGGCAAATGCATCTATCAGCTATAAAGAACATGGATATTAGCATAGTGGAAAGAAAGCCCGATGTAGTGGCAAAATCCAGGGAAAAATTCAAAATAGATAGAGTGTACGGCAACTATGACGAGGCTTTGAATGATCGATTCGATATTGTTGACCTCATTGTACCTCATTATCTGCACAGGGAAATGGCAATGAAGGCAATGGAAGTAGGCAGTAATGTCCTTATTGAAAAGCCCATAGCAACATCTATAAAGGACGCAGAGGACATGATAACAGCATCCAGAAAATTCAACGTAAAATTCATGGTCACAGATCAGTATTATTTTGATCCATCAGTCAGGGAAGCTGTAAAAATAATCAAAAATGGCACTATAGGAAAACCAGTGGCTATTGTAGTCAGAGATCAGAGGTATTATACCCATAAAGGCTGGAGAACAAACAGTGTGGATATGGGCGGCGGTTCGCTTATAGATGGTGGAATCCATTTCGTTGATACACTTCTGAACTTAGGTGGTGATTATGATAGCATAGATGGAGTCAGCAGGCACGGAGGGTCTGCCCTTCAGGGAGAAGACACAACAACAGCAATGTTCAAATTCAAAAATGGCAGTACTGGACTTTTCCTGTATACCTGGTCATACAGGGAGCCACCTGAACTTCCGGCATTCGAGGTGATAGGTGATACAGGTTCTTTATACGAAGATCCAGTGTCCAGAACAGACTGGGGAATTGGCACAAAGAACAGGACTGTGTACGGTGATCTGGTTCTGAATGGCAAGAAACTCAACATAAAAAAATACGATGTATATGAAAGAGAAATAGGGGAATTTGCAAAAAGCGTGGAAAATGATACCCCTGTTCCGTTTACTCCAGAAATGGCCCTGAGAGACCTGAAGGCTGTATTGAAAATATACGAGATGTCCTGAAATAAAGTTCAATATTATTTTTGTAGTAAAAGAGGAAACAGTATGGAATTCAGAAAATAACATATGGAAAGGACCCTAGATAATAGGTATAATTTCGCCATAAAATATCTGGAAAATTTCAATATAAATCTAAAATAGTTTACTATGCAATATAACAGGTAATTCATCTAAAATTATCGTGTGCTTATGTGAATTTCAAAAAGATTAAATATGGTTAATTCTATTATAATGTATGCAGCAATCAGATTTTTATGGAGAAATAAAGAAGGTTGTGAAAGGACATGAAGCTACTGACAATGACTTCATAAACAGATTTGCCAGGGGAGAGATTTCAGATGATGAGTTCATCCGGTTTTCAATTGAATTCTACCATTTTACACGGGAGTGGCCTGAAATCCTGGCCAAATTGCTTGTCAGCACGGAGAACGAAAATGATGCCTATGAGCTTACGGGAATACTAGTATCTGAGCTGGGTAGCGAAGACCCTGGAAAGAGGCATGAGCTCCTGTATCGCAGATATTTGAGGTCCATAGGGCTCAAACCAGAAGACCTGGTAAAAAGGAAACAGCTTACAACGACCAAGGCATGGCTTGACGGAATGCGCGACTACTTTTCATCGGATCATGCAAAGGCACTTGGTGCAGAATTTGCGCTCGAAAATATGGCTATACCCATGTGGGATAAGCTGCTTCCTGGATTGAGGATAATGAAGGAAAGAAAATACAGGGATATGGATATGCTCTATTTTACCTTCCACAGGGAGATAGAATCAACACATGAAGATGCCATGGAAAACGTTATAGGAGTTCATAGCAATGACCAGAAAGATCAATTCATAAACAGTGCAAGGGGAATACTGGAACTGGAAAAGAACTTCTGGCTCGGTCTTTCTGATAAAAAATAAATAAATTTTCAAAATTCGTATAGTTAATATTTTTCAGATTTCCATGAGTACTGATAATTTTTATCCTTTATGGATTCAGCCTTTTCCGTGGGTAGAAGCCATTTATATGATTCTACCATGATTGCCACTTCATCCGTTCTTTCCGATCCTATACTTTTTTCCACAACTCCGGGCTGTGGACCATGGATCATTCCATGAACATGCATCGTAATGGATTTTTCACCTATGCCTTTTCTGCTCATGAAATTTCCTGATGAATAAAATATGAGTTCATCAGAATCTATATTGTTATGATAGTACGGTATGGGTATTGCCCTTTCGTGGAAATCGAAGAGTCTCGGAAGGAATGCCCCGATCATGAAATCCTTTGATTCAAATACAGTATGTACCGGTGGGGGCATATGCAATTTACCTACTATTGGTGCAAATTTATCTATGTTAATGGAAAAGGGATAAAGATAACCATCGTAGCCCTCCAGATCAAATACAGGGAAATGCCTTACTGTATTCAGGTAGTAACGTCCATAGTCAACCCTCACATGATATTCCCCTGTGTTATTTTCAGGATCAATGAATTCCGGTATCCGTATATCCCGGGAATAGTATGGCATTCCCTCTTTCAACTGCCCGTATTTATTGATGTAGTTCCGGGGAATTTCCATATGGTCGGTAGATATGGTAAAAAAGAAAAATGACCTTTCATCCATGGTAGTTCTGTATGTAGTTCCTTTAGGTATGTATATAAAGTCCCCTGCCCTGAATTTGAGTATTCCGAATGGTGATTGAATTGCTCCGGAACCTGAATGCACGAAGAAAACCTCATCGCAAAGTGCGTCTCTAAAATACTCATCAGTATTTGCGTCGGTGTCTATGATTCCCGTACTGGTAGAATCGTTGAAGAAAAGAACCTGCCTTCCTGTGTAAAAATTATCCAGTTTTCCTAGCTCGCTGGTACGCAGATGCCTGTGTTCCATCAAATTTACCGGTGTTAATTTTTCTTCATATTCTACTGATGAACTCTCGATTTCAGCAGGATCAAACTTATGGTAAAGTAATGAATACCGGCCGTCAAACGCATTCAGTCCGAAAAGTTCCTCCTTCTGTATATGATTTTTATCATCATATGTATGCCTCTGTTCAGGTACCCTTCCCATCTTTACATAATATACCATTCACACCACCCTGTTTATAAGTGTCCCCAGCTGTGGGGATTCAAATTTGACCTCATCCCCGGGCTTCAGCCAGGGATACTTTCCCAGTTCAAGCAGGCACCCTGTTCCGAATGTGCCGCTTCCTATTACATCACCCGGAAGCAACGGAACAGATTCAGAAGCCCTTTCCAGCATAGAATCAAAACTAAAATATATATTTTTTAAATTGTTTTGGGAATAAAGTTTCCCGTTCACATAACCTTTCATTTCAATGTTGATCTTCCCATTCTCATAATCACGAAGGATTTCATCCCGTGTAACAAGGAATGGCCCGAAGGATGTGGCATAGTCCTTGCCCTTGGCCGGTCCAAGCATGACCTTCATTTCCTGTTTCTGTATATCCCGCAGGCTCCAGTCATTCATAATTATGAATCCGAAAATTGAATCCATGCAATTACTGTGGCAATCCTGAATTCTATCTCCTATAACAGCTGCAACCTCCATTTCATAGTCAAAAGCCCTGCTCTTATCTGGATATTTAATATCCTGCCCGGAGGGGTATATATTAGGTGTGCATGAAAAGTAAAAGACCGGGAATTTGTACCATTCCGGAATCATATCCAGCCCCTTGTTTTTTCTTGCATTCTTTACATGATCCTCGAATGAATAAAAGTCGCGAACCGATCGCATCCCAGGGATGGGTACACCGTATTTTATAATTTCAGGTTTAATTTCCGCATTTTCATCCAGATTCATATTTGTGATATGATTATACATACTGTAAAAATTTTTTTCTAATTCCGCCTCACTGATTTCCAGCAGCGAGGCTATGCTGAAATATTTCCCGTTGCTGTAAACACAGTAAATATATTTACCCGAATATTCCAGTAAACAGATTTTCATAGATTTCCTCTCTGAGCCTGTTCCCTCTCAATAGATTCAAACAATGCTTTGAAATTTCCCGCACCGAACGATTTTGCACCTTTTCTTTCTATAATTTCAAAGAATACAGTTGGCCTGTCTGTCAGCGGTTTTGTGAAAATCTGGAGTAAGTATCCGTCGTCATCACGATCCACGAGTATATTGAGTTTTTTTAGTTTGTCAATATCCTCATCAACATCTCCAACCCGTTCGATAAGATTATCATAATAGGATGCAGGAGTCTCCAGGAACTGTATTCCATTGTCCCTGAGCTTTGAAACTGTATCTATGATATTATCTGTCTTCAGGGCGATATGCTGCACCCCCTGAGAATTATAAAAATCAAGATATTCTTCTATCTGGGATTTTTTCAATCCTTTTGCAGGTTCATTCAGGGGAAATACTATATTATCATTGTACTTGACAACTTTAGATCTCAGTGCAGAATAATCAGTACGGATCATCTTATCATCAAAAGTAATCAGCTGGCTGAAATTCATATTTTTGATATAATAATTAACCCATTGATCCATCTCTCCCTCGTAAACATTGCCCACAACATGATCAACCTTGTAAATGCCTGTATCATTAGCATTTGAATCCATGTCATAGTATCCAGGCAGAAAACCTCGATAATCGCCCTTTTCGATGAGGGTGTGCAGCGTATCACCGTAAGTTTTTGTTACCGCCTTCCTGATTTTGCCATTATCATCCTTTTCTTCCGTGATGGCTGAAACCTTTATATTTTTTGATTCGAGATGTTTCTTTGTAAAATCCAGATCATCAACTTCCAGCGAGATATCCCGTACACCGTCACCGTGTTCAGTTATGGCTCTATTTATATCGGAGTTGGCCTTCAGAGAACTTGTAAAAACAAGATTAATATCACCACGGTTCAATAGAAAGGATGAACTTTCCCTGTTTCCTGTTTCAAGGCCAGAATATGCCTTCATATTCAATCCCAGCCCATTCTGCATAAAGTATGACCAGGTTTTTGCGCTGTTCACATAAAATTCTATATGATTGATTTTTTTAAACAGTTCATTATCACTGTACATATAGACCTATTTACTTTTCTTTATATTAACATTTCGCTAATTATATATGCATGTTATTCTCTCGCATAGTACATTACCTAGCGGTTTTTGATATTGAAACTTTACTCTATGGGTTTCCTTTGTAATTGAACACCATCTAATCCATAATTTCTGACAATTGTTATCATGAAAAGTTCATTTATCAGGTAATTAATAAGAATCAATACAGGAATCTCCACACAATCGGAAATGAATTTATCCTGTAAATGGAATAACACATAAGAAGATTTAAATATTTAATTTTAGTGGTTTATTTAAATAAATTAAACTATGTACCATATCTTTATTTTGGAGAATTATAGTGGTGAATATAAGTCTTAATAGTAATATTAAAATATGATAACTCTTTATATTTTTATGAATGCTAGAAAATTTGAGCATAAGAGCATTGTAATGGAGGTTAGAACCGATGAATGCTGAAATGGATAGTGATGAAGGAAAAAGTTCTATGTATGTTGCTAGGGTTGATAGATTACCAAAGCAGGGATTAAAACTTGTGATAATATTGGCCTTATCATTTGGATATTTTATTGCGCTATATGATGTTATTGATGTTGGCCTTGCATTACCATATGTTTCATTCAATGGAGTGTTTTTAACTTCTTCACAGGCATCATTTATCGCTTCTATGGGTCTTCTTGGATATATACCAGGTGCCATAGGTTTATCATATCTTGCAGACAGAATAGGCAGAAAACCTGCATTGTTACTAACTGCCACTTTAACATCAATCGGTAGTTTTGGCAATGCATTTGCTATAAACTATCCTATGCTTGTTAGTTTCAGGTTCATAACGGGGATGGGTATAGGTGGCGATCTGATACTTGTAATGACCTATCTCGTCGAGATGGTTCCGAGTCTCAACCGTGGGCATTATGTTAACATGGTTTATATCGCAGGATGGGCTGGTCTTGGTCTTGGACCATTACTTGCATCCCAAATAGTACTTCATATACCAGTCATAGGATGGAGAATAATATTTGTTATCGGTGGAACCTTGGCCGTGATTGTCTTGATTATAAGGGCAGAGATGCCAGAATCGGTCAGATTTTTATGTGTAAAAAGAAGATTTGATAAAGTTGAAACGGTCGTAGCAAATATGGAGACGGTGGCAATGAAGCGTGCCAAGGTAAATAAATTACCGGATCCAAAACCAGTGAAATTCGTTTATGATAATAGCAATCCATTCCTAGTTTTCAAAGATAAAACATATCGAAAAAGAATATTATTGGTATTAATAACAATATTCTTTTTCTATTGGGGAGAATACCCATATCTATCTTTATTCACAACCTATACAAAAAGTATTTTACTATACTCTACTGCCAATCAAGCCACTGTCATAGCACTATTCGGTATAGCTGGTGTCGCAACATTTGTCGGTGCTATAGCCTTAAGACTGGTTCTTGAAAAAGTACATCGTGCAAAACTTGTAACATTTAGTAACGGAGCTGGAATGCTTCTAGGCGTTATTATAATGATTTACGGTTCAATACATATAAACATACCATTGATGTTTGGTGGAATGCTTTTAACTAACTTTATTGGTGTAGGATGGAGCAATCAATTAAATTATCTTAACGGGAGTGAAAATGTGCCTTCTAATGCTAGAGCCACTGCCTTTTCGCTTCAAGATGGATTGGGCCATTTAGGTGCCGTTATATCTCTATTGCTTTTATTCCCATTAGTATCAGTTATTGGTGGATTAAATGCATGGATCGTGTATCAGGTTCCAATGGTAATAGCAGCGATAGTTTTGATATTTGTTCTTCCAAATGCGATAGGACAGAAACTTGAAACGATCAATGAGGGAAAAGAGGGCATTTAAAACTATCACTTCATTTATTAAAAGTTTAATATATGTATTCATATATGATAAATTATAATAATTTTATTTCTATTTTATAGTTATAATATGCATATAAATTCTATTAAAATTTCTGGGCAATTGAAAAATATTGGATTTTATAAATATATAAGGTTCGATTCCCAAAAATACTTGATATCGAACCATATAATAAATGAATAATCAATGGGAATTTATAAACTAAAAAGAAAGATTCTGTATACAGATACAAGCTGAGTATATTTGACAAAAATTGAAAGGGATGGCAATATATATTTATTGAACTTTACTTTGCTGTATAACCATAATCTACCGGTATAGCAATTCCGTTAATCGCTGAGGCATTTTCTATACAGAGGAAAGATATAATTGAAGTGATCTGATTTACATCCAATAATTTTTTAATTGGTGAATCATTCATCAAAACATCAGGTATTACTTTGTCTTCTTCTATTCCCAATTTTTTGGAAATGATCGGGATTTGATCTCTAACTAACTTAGTATTAGCATATGTAGGTGCTATAGCATTACAGGTTATCCCATATTGTATGGACTCCAAAGCAGTTGCCTTGGTTAGACCCATTAATCCATGCTTAACTGTTACATAAACAGATTTCATAGGGGAAGCTACAAGTCCATGTATTGATGAGATATTGATTATTCGACCCCACCGGTTTTGTTTCATTATTGGAAGTGAATACTTTGTTAATAGAAATGGTGTTCTTAACATTAAATTAAACATTTTTTCAGAAACATCATCCGGAAAATCCTCAATTGAAGAGATATATTGAAATCCAGCATTATTAATTAAAACATCTATTCTACCGTAGTTAGTGATGGTTGTTTCTACAATGTTTTTGCAAGCTTCCGGTTTAGAAAGATCAGCCTCAATAAATAAAACATCCTTAAGATCCACATCAATATCTCCCTTGTTTATTTTATTTATATCTACAATTACTATTCGGAAACCGTTGCTTAATAATGTTCTGGCTATAGCTAAGCCAATTCCGCTGGACCCACCGGTAACAATTGCAACTTTTTTATCCGAGTTCACACCTGACATGATATCACCTATTATTCAATGAGCATTTTTATAGAAAATCCTAATATACAAATTCAAGGCCGGATTACTTGTCTGCCTGTGACCTTTAAATTACTCAGATTTTCCAGTGCCTCATTAACTTTATCTAATCCACCTACATAGCGTACATCCGGCTTTATATGCTTATTTTCTACAAGGTTAATCATTTCTACAAAATTCCTATGATTTCCTGTATATGTTCCCTTGAATCTTAAGGATTTTCTAATTGCTACAATGCTATTAATGTTAAGTTCTGCGCCAAATTGACCAACCATGACATAAGTTCCGAGTTTAGCAAGTAATTTGGAGTAAGCACCTAAAGTTTTATCAGAGCTATTGAAATCGATAACACCATTTACACCGTTTCCATTTGTTAATGACATTATTTCTTTATCTGCATTTTCTTCAATTGCATTAATGGCATAATCCGCACCGGCATCTTTTGTGGCTTTTATGGCTTTATCACTTATATCGACTCCAATTATTGTAGTTATTCCAAGAGCCTTTGAAATTTGTACCGCCAGGGTTCCAAGACCTCCTCCTGATCCAACTATTAATAGTGCATTACCGGGTTCCATACTTGCCTCTTTAATGGCCCTATACGTTGTTACGCCCGCACATGCCAGAGGTGCAGCCTCATCAAATGATAAATTTTTTATAGTTTTTACATATCTGAAATCTGGAACCAGAACATATTCTGCATATCCTCCATCGCGTGTTATACCAAGTCTAGTTGGATTGTCGCACATCTGTTCCTCCCCGATTGAACAATAATCGCATAAACCCTCTCCTTCCCAAGGATTTACAACAACCGCTACATTTTTGCTTAAGCCGGTAACATCCTCCCCCATCTCAGCAATTTCTCCAGCTATTTCATGACCTAATGTCAGGGGTAAACTTGGTGATTTGAAGCCGAGCCCTTGGGGAGTGAAATCACCCCATCTCCCATCTTTATAATGCACATCGCTATGGCAAACACCAGCAGATTTAACTCGAACAAGAACCTGCCGACCCTTTGGAACTGGTATTTCAACATCATCAATACTTAAATTCTTCCCGATTTCATGCAATCTTGCAGCTTTCATTGAAATTATATAAGATGATAATATAAAAACATTCTCTTATAGTAATTTATTATCTATGCTATACTTTCGCATACTATATATATTTCATGCAAGTAAAATATTTATATCCTATTATGTTGGAGCAGTATGGATAACAATTCAAAGCTCTTATGGGAACCGGGTAAAGATTTTGCAAAAAATTCATCTATGTATCGATTCATTAAATATGTAAATAAAAGGACCGGATACCATTTTCATGAATATAATGAACTATGGGAATGGTCAGTAAAATATACTGAGAATTTCTGGACATTTCTTGCAGAGTTTTATAATCTCGATATTAGAGATTATGAATCTGTTTTAATTGGTGAAAATGTCAATTCCATATGGTTCATGGGATCAACATTGAATTATGCAGACTACGTATACAGGAACAGGAATCTTGATAAAACGGCTATAATCCAGTACAATGAATATGGAGAAGGGCAGAACATTACATATAGCGGACTCTGGAAAAAAGTTTCTTCCCTTGCATACTATTTTCTGGAACACGGCATCGTTAAAGGTGACCGTGTGTGTGCATACATAGGTAATATTCCGGAGGCGGTAATTTCATTTCTGGCAGCGGCATCAATAGGTGCGGTCTGGTCTTCCTGTTCACCTGACTTCGGAGTAAAGGGAGTTATAGAAAGATTTTCACAGATTGATCCTTCCGTTTTTATTGTATCCCCGGAATATTCCTATAACGGCAAGAACTATGAAAGAAGTGAAAGTTCGGTTGAAATCCTGAATGCACTTCCAGGTGTGAAACTGGCAATCTCCACGGGCGATATTAAAATAAATGATTTTATCAATTTAAGGGATATACCTGAAAATGAGAGGGAATTTGTACCTGTTCCCGTCGACTTTTCCCACCCTTTGTGGATACTTTATTCATCGGGAACTACCGGAAAACCAAAGGCAATTGTCCACGGCCACGGTGGGATCATACTTGAGCATTTTAAAGTGCTCGGGCTCCATATGAATATATCAAGAAACAGTGTTTTCACATGGGCGACTACAACCGGCTGGATGATGTGGGATATACTTGCCAGCGGTTTACTCATGGGTTCTACAATTGTTCTGTATGATGGAAGCCTCAGTTACCCTGATATATCTGTATTATGGAGGATGACAGAGAAATTGAAAATTACACATCTGGGTATAAGTGCGGCATATATCGAAGCAGTAATGAAGCAGGGATATAATCCCAAAGAAAAGCACAATCTTGAAAAACTCGAATTTATAGGTTCAACAGGGAGTCCCCTTTCCCAGGAAGCATTTGATTTTGTTTATTCCGAAATCAAGAAAGATGTGTGGCTCTCATCCCTGAGCGGGGGTACCGATTTATGTTCTGCCATCTGCCTGGGGTCTCCCACACTGCCTGTTTATTCTGGCATGATCCAGTGCAGGGGTTTGGGTGCCA
>JAKAAK010000031.1 GCA_021797025.1 Thermoplasmata archaeon | reverse complement strand
GGATGCTCAATCAGAGAATACAAGTTATACAGTGATATCATTTTTTATAATACTGACAAATTATCAAAGGAAGCGACAAAAATTCAAGGTTCTCTTACGAATAAATATATATAGGTTTAAATTTAGAGTTTATGAGTGAAAAAACAGATGTACTTGCAGCATCGATGATCGGTACCATAATTGAATGGTATGGAATATTCATCTTTTCATCCGGTGCCGTATATATAGAGAGAACTTTTTATCCGAATGTCAGTGTAGCAGAAGGTCTTTTATTAACGCTGTTAACCTTTGCACTCGGGTTTATAACAAGACCGGTTGGAGCCTATGTTTTCGGGCATTTCGGTGATAAACTAGGAAGAAAAAAGATACTACTCTTGACACTTCTTATCTCTGGAATTTCAACTGGACTTACCGGTCTGATTCCTTCAGAGGCCAGTATAGGTGCTCTGGCTATAGTTCTCCTTGTGATACTTAGGCTTGTCTTGGGGTTCGGCCTCGGAGGGGAGTGGGGCGGTGCAATGCTATTGACGCTTGAAACCTTTAAAAAGAGGAGGGGATTTTATTCCTCATTTGTTCAGTCCACAGTTGGTATCGGACTATTGCTGGGCACAGCAATATTCATACCACTGGTTTATCTGTTTCCGGCTTCTTTTATGGATACTATTGGATGGAGAATTCCGTTCCTGGCAAGCTTCGTAATAGTTATAGTGGGAGTATTTATCAGACTGAAAGTCAAGGAAACCCCTGTATTCGAAGCAGAAAAGAAAAAGAACAGGATTTTAAAATCTCCTGAAAAAGAATTATTTACCAAACACTGGAAGGAAGTCATCGTCGGAACACTGCTTGCTGGGTCTTCTGGGAATTTCTTCTATTTTGCAATTTCGCTTCTACCGGTACTGTTTGAGACTACAGGAAAAATTACTGTACTGGTTGGCCTAATTGGGACTGCTATATTCGGCATACTGGATATAATATTTGTATTCGTGGGGGGCCAGATATCTGATAAAAGAGGAAGAAGAGTGATTATCGCCGGAGCCAATTTCCTTGCTCTTATTGTTCTATTTCCTTCAATATATCTTGTGGGCACCGATTATTTCATTATATTCCTGTCACTGTTCGCAGTTGCCCATGGATTGAGTTACTCTCCAATGGGAGCCATGATTTCCGAAATATTTCCCACAACGGTAAGGTATTCAGGAAACTCAGCTAGCTATCAGTACGGGAATTCATTTATCGGTGGTCCAGCTCCTTATGTTTCCGACCTTCTGGGTACTCTAGAATATGCACTTTATCCTGTGTTTACTCTGCTCTTTATATTGATTGCCCTAGGTGTTATATATAAGTCAAAAGAAACCGATAATATGTCACTGGAAGAGCCTGATAGCGGTGCTGATATCATGACATAAAACAAATTATTGTAAAATTCTTTTTTATTAAATAGTAATTATAATTTTTAAATCCTGAAAGTTTCGGATTATTCCTTCACCTTTTTAAGAACATAGAGTCCATCTACTGAAGCAAAATCGTCACAAGACCATATTCGATTTCATATTTGGTTAAACCAACATTTGCCATTTCAGTCTCGCATGCTATGATTTTTATTCATGGTTTTTTCGTTTTACTGAATGTATCAAGTATGGGCTTGTAGGGAACCTGATCTTTATTTAGAACAGAAACTGCGGGGTCAGGAAAATCATCTCCACAACTAAGTCTTTATCATACTCATTCATCTTTGCACCCACTCCGAGATTTGCCATCAATTTAGCCATATTTTCTCTTCCGGTTTCCAGCACGAAAATAACTTTATCTCCCACAAGTATCACTTGCGTTATTCAATAAATAAATTATTAATATTTGTATCTTCTAAGGCAATTTCAGTTAATTGATATGTTTTTAAGATCGTTTATAATGGTAGCACCAGAGTATTCAGAGATTATATTGTTATAAGTGGGAAGAAATCTATTGTCATTTTTGTCTATTATATACATTTTTGATACTTTCTTTATTTTTCTGGAGATGTCCTCAAGGTCATTCTGGGGATTTCCTGGAAACACATTTCCTCTTCCATCAGATATGAGTAAAGAGATTGTCCTGAATTTTTCAAATGTAGATAGATTGTATATTTCTTTCAGTGCATCGTAAAGTGGAGTTTTTCCTTCACTCTTTATATTGTTTATATGATTCCTTAAAGATGTGAAGTTTCTTGAAAAATTCATTACAAGTTTTGATTGCTGGCCAGAAAATGTTAGCAATGCTACACGGCTACGCATCAGATATAGTTTTTTAAGCAGCATATCTGAAAAGTCCTTTGCCAGCTTTATTCTGGAGCTAAAATTCATCGACCTGCTGGAATCAATGGCTATTATAAATGGAACAGCACCTGATGAAAATGAATCGTTGAGAACTACAGTACTGCTATTTATTTCTGTGAAACCAGAAGTCCATGTATTCAGGAGCGATGATCTCATATCAATATGGTTTCCAGATTTTTTCCCACGGTGTTTGTATTGCCTGGCGATTCCCGATCTACCCGAAGTCCGTGTTTCCATACTGTTTTCTGTTTTCACCTGTATTTTTGTTATTTGATCTTTTTTGGAATTCTTATCCTGTTTATCCTTATCTGCACCTACACCGTTTCCTGATTTATTGTCATTATTACTCTGGTTATCCTGATCTTTCTGTTTTGAGTTCATGTTTTCCTTATCTTCATTATTCTGCTTATTATCAGGATCATTATAGTCGTAATCTGGCTTGCTATTTCCCTTCTCTTTGATCCTGTGATTGAGAGCAAACTCTAACGCCTTCTTTAAATCTTCTTCATTTACATCCTTTCTGCCGTTATATGCCGCGATGGCTTTTGCTGTTTTTACTGAACTTATCATCGCTCTGTTGCTCAGGGAATTTTTCAGTACTGTATCCGCTATGAACATCAAAAATTCTCTCCTGATTGTAACATATGGAAGTATATCTCTGGCTTTCATTATCCTTGATTTAATCTTTATATCATCATCTTCAAATTTACTGATAAATTCTGATTTATTTGCATCAAATTCCTCAACCCTGCCTGATATTTGAAGCAGAATTTCAGGTGATTCCGGCATTCTTCCCTCTACGGAAATCCCAAATCTATCCAGCAACTGGGGCCTGAGTTCACCTTCCTCCGGATTCATTGTTCCAACAAGTATGAATCGAGCAGGGTGAATGTATGACACGCCTTCCCTCTCAACTATATTTACACCGGAGGCTGCTGCATCCAGGATGGAATCAACTATGGAGTCATCCAGCAGGTTAACCTCATCTATGTAAAGAATTCCACGGTTTGCTTCACCTATCAGCCCCTCCCGGAGTACAGATTCACCCTTTATTGCATGTGAGATATCCAGTGAACCAACTACCCTGTCCAGGGTTGTGCTGTTCGGAAGATTCACTATCCTGATCTTCATTTCCTCTGTTTCCAGTTTCCCCTTTTTCTGTTTTTCAATGCATTCATCGCATAGTTCACCATCCGGGTCGCAGTGGAATCTGCAGCCTTTCACGGCCTTTATTTCAGGCAATACAGATGATAATGACCTTACCATTGTTGATTTTGCTATGCCCTTGGGACCTGTAATCAGTAATCCACCTATTCTGCTGTCTATTGCATTAACTATCAAGCCAAGTTTGATATCATCATTGCCCACAATGGCGGAAAACGGAAAATCATAAGTTCTCATTCATTTTCACCCTCGATTTCCATATACTCTTTTTCCAGTTTCTCCTTCATTTCTTCACTGGCATGCCATATATCCCTTTTATATGCCTCTATCATTCTCGATGTGATCTCTGAAAGCGCCCATGGATTCTCCTTCTTGAACCATTCCTTCATTTTTTCATCCATGATGAATTTTTCAGCTATGTTGTTGAAAATATTATCGTTGACCATTCCAGTTGTGGCTCCCCATCCGTAGAGATGCTCGATTTTTTTAAGCATTTCCGTAGCACCCCTGTATCCGAAATTCTTCTGGGCATCAATCCACTTTTCATTCAGCAACTTTCCTATAGCTGTACGCTCTATCTCTTCCTTCATTGTCCTTACTTTTGGTTTGTTTGGATTAAATGTATCCTCGAACATCAGTGACGGATTTGACCCGCTCTTTTTAGCCATCAGATAGAACCCTCCAGCATATGAGTAATTGCAGGAATCGTCGTTTATATCAATCTCATCTATTTCCCTTTTATGTATAATGGTCTCTATATCCTTTGATATTGAAAGAAGCTGTTCCCTGGATTCCTTTCCGAAATTGTTCTTACCATAAGAATAGCCCATCCATTCAGTAAATACCTCCGCTAAATCCTCTTCCTTTTCCCATTTGGAGGATTCGACGGCATTATTCACACCGGAACCGTATGATCCGGGCTTTGATGAGAATATTCTGTCGAGATGTCTGTATTTCCTGTGATGCTTGATAATGAAGTTGCTGTCCTCATCCTCATCAAGTTCCGATACCTTTTTTACAGCCATATCTATTAATTCTATTATATTGAAAAGATTATCACGGACTATTCCGCTGGATTCCACAACTACATCAATTCTCGGTCTTTTCAGTATATCCATAGGAATGGGCTTAACATCCTTGACCTTTTTTGTTCCCTCCTGCCATACAGGCTCAACGCCCAGTGTGTAAAGTATCTGTGAGATGAGTTCGCCATCTGAACGGTATGCATCCGTTGACCAGAGAACGAATCCGATTGTTTCGGGGAATTTATTTTCTTTTTTATATTCAGTTTCAATGAGTTTGTTTGCAAGTACAACACCTACCTGCCAGGCAGAGTGGCTGGGGATTTTAAATGGATCAACAGCATAAAAATTTCTACCTGATGGGAGCACATCGTATCTTCCCCTTGTAAGAGAACCTGATACTCCCGGTTCTATATATTTCCCATTCAGAGCCGATAAAAGACTGTTTCTCTCATTTTCTGGAGAATATTTTAATTTCTCGATTATTCCGGACTCAAGCGCCGGCAGCTCACCACCGTTGTTCAGATACCCATCTATTATCGTCTCTGCTGTTTCTTTACCCTTATTTTTATATAAAGATTCGTCAAAGCGGGTTGCAGTGATAACATAATCCTTTATATCATCTGTTTCCAGCTCCTTTCCATATACGTAAAGGCCCTTAGTAACCACAGAATCCTTGAAAAGATTTAATCTATGCTCTATTTCATGGGTGGCCTTATGTGAATCCCCGAAGTCTATGGATAATCCTATTTTATCTGAAAGTTTCTGGATTTTATCCAGTATCATGCCCTCTCTTGGTTTGTTTTCGGCTTTTTCGGTCTCTTCATAGTCATCTATTAGATCCTCGAGCTCCTTTATTTCCTCAGGAACCTCATCATAGGCTGTAGGTGGTGTTATATAATCCAGTAATACAGCATAACTTCTTCTCTTTGCGATGATTCCCTCACCGGGCACATTTGTTGAGTAAAGGTATAGATTGGGGATTTCTCCAATGGAAATTTCCGGGAAGTCTGAAGGTGAGAGACCAAGACCCTTTCCCGGAGTAAATTCCAGAGTACCATGGGTTCCTACATGGATAATAGCATCGGCTCTGAATATCTCCTGAATCCATTTATAAAACGCAAGCCAGTAGTGTGTTATAGGTGTCAGTGAGTCATGTATTGTCCTGATGCTATTGTCATTATCTGCAAAGGTTATCCTCTTTGGCTGTATTCCTATGAAGATATTGCTAGAAATTATTCCGGGTATCTCTATTTTCCCGTCTTTGAGCATATAATCCCTTTCATTATTCAGCTCGCCCCATCTGGATAAGATCTGATCTTTAGAATCTTCTGGAAGTTCTTCGAAAAATTTGCTGTACTGGTCAACAGGCATACTATAGACTGAACCACCTCTATTTTTTATATCTTCAACAGAAGTCCATTTACCCTCAGGAATCGCTTTCCTCTCCATGATTGTCTTTATCAGTGATTCTCCATCCTCGGGAACGTAATCTGTAGAGTAGCCATTGGATGTCAGTAGCTGCATTATGTTTGAAATGGAATTAAGTGTGTCCAGCCCTGTTGCAGTTCCGATATTAGCCTCAAGATCCTTGAATGAGGATCCTGAATGAAGTATGATAGCGATTTTTTTATCGCTGTTTTTCTTATATTTGAGGTCAATCCATTTGCTGATCCTTCCAGCCATATAACTTACCTGATCCTTAACCGGGACAAGCTCCCTGTATACGGTACCGCGATCATATATCTTTTTAATAAGACCTATTAGAACTGGCTCTATTGTGCCGTCCATTTCTGGAAGCATTGCACTCATTATTGTTGAAACTACATCCATGCCAGAAGAATCCAGCCATTCTTTTTCCTCTTTATAATAGTAAATAAGACCCTGGAAAACCGGTACACCCAGTTCCATAAGTGTAGTTTTGTCCTCGTCTTTAATCAGTGAAAATGAGAGTAAGTTAATAATCGCATCTACAGCAGGTTTTCCATCCTGATAAAAATACTCGTGAATGCATTCCTCGGCACTTTTAATATTTCTGGATTTATCCCCGAATCCGTTTGTGAACACAGGGATTGCCGATATTTTTCTGCTGTTCAGTTCATTAATAATAGACTTCACAATGCCGGTATCGTTATCCACCCACGCTGTGCGGTAGAATAGTATACCGGCCTTCCTGGAATAATCTTGATTGCCGTAGTTATATATACCCGAGAAAGGCATTTCTACTGGATCTTGATATTTGCAGCCATCGTTCAGGCTTTCGATGAATAGTATCATATTTTTGATATTTTTATACCCACCGTAGAAATAATAATTAGATACTTTTTCCTCAACATATTTGCTTACTGTGGAATAACTGCTGAGTATTGGATCTATGGCAATAACATTCTTTTTATTTTTGATTACAGATTCAATATCTTCCAAGATATTGCTGTATATGTTCTCTCCTGAAAAATGATGTATAAAAACTGCATCGGCATTCTTAATAAAATCAACGAATTGAGAGTTTACAGGATCAAGTCTTGGATATTTTATCTCTATCTCGTTTCCGGTTTCCTCAGCTGCCCTCAAAAAGGACTGTATAACAGAACCATTCCAGCCAATAAGTACGGCAAACTTCATAAAAGTAAAGTAGATTTTACTATATAATTATTCTGAGAAAATTGAAGAAATAGTCATTACTATATTTTTAAACATTAAGAAGCTTTAATATATGGTATTTTGCTATATAACGTTATGAATTATATCAATATCCAATATTATAAAACAAAAATAGGAGAACTGATACTGGGTTCTTTTGAGGACCACCTTTGCCTGCTTGATTTTAGATATAGAAAAATGAGAATATCTGTTGATAGCAGGATAAAAACTGGTCTTAAAGCCGACTTTTTAGAACAAAATGATGAAACTTTAACAGAAGCCAAAAAACAAATTGATGAATATCTGACCGGAAACAGGAAGGAATTTGACATTCCATTATTAGTGATAGGGACAGATTTTCAGAAAAGTGTCTGGAATGCATTGATGGAAATTCCATATGGGTCTACCTCAACCTATTCGCAATTGGCAGAGAGCATAAATAATGCAAAAGCCATTCGTGCAGTGGGTAATGCAAATGGTGCAAATGCTATTGCACTTGTCATACCATGCCATCGAGTTATTGAAAGCAATGGCGATTTAGGCGGCTACGGTGGTGGGTTATCTGTAAAGAAACGCTTACTGGAGTTGGAAAATTATGAGGGGACGGGAATCTAATAATGTAGTATCATCTCAGGATGATGAAATATGTTATCAGATTAAGAATAATTCAAAGACATTCTACGCGGCAAGCGCTTACGTCAATGATAATTTTCTTTATTATAGATATTATTGGAGAAAAGTGACTCCGATAATAATATACTCATCCAGCATAATAAAATAGAGATTTTCTTAAATTTTAGCATGGAATAGTCGGTCATTTATAGGAAAATAATTTCATGAGAATTATAAAACCTTTATATAAATAGTCTACATTAGCGCCTATGGAAATATTGGCAGTGCCCGCTACAGGAAGAAATTTAGATATGCCCGGAAAGGCCAGTGAAGTTCATATATATAAAATATCAAACGACAGAAACAGGTATGATTTAATAAAAACTTATAAAAATCCGTCAATAGAAATAAAGGAGGATGGTGGTCTCCCTCTGTTAGAATCATTGATGAAAGAAAAAGTGAATTCTATAATATTGCCGGGAATAGGTGGGCCAGGAACATATTTTCTGAATAATAAAATAAAGGTATACATATCAAATGGAGATGAAATAGCATCTATTCAATATTATTTATCAAATAAACTAAAATTGACAAATGAACCAACAGTATTCAATTGCCCTGAACCATTATTCAAAAAGGCAGCAGAATATAAAAACAGATTATAATTTTTATTGCTTTTGTAATTCCAGTTGATATGGGTATTAACACCATATTTATGGATTTTACTTAATGCTTAATATTCTAACCACGTTCCCGGCTCCTAAGCGCTAGTGTTATATAAAATTGTCAAAGCAGGATTTTTTACTATTTCGGCATATGATTGGCGCAGATATTGTACGATTCAACAGTGTTTTATTCATAAAATTTGACACATTGCGTCTTCAATTATCAACTTTAGAAACTAAAATTTAAATATTCCTGAATCATTCAGTATAGGAATGACGTCTCCATAATGCAGTGCGCTGATGACGCCTACTGGTGGTTAAAATGTTAGAGTTAATCCTGGAGACGCTTTCGCAGTACTTATTCGTTGTTCTTTTTTCACCACTTCTTATAGGAATTTTTGAAAAGTTCAAGGCAAATGTTGAATCAAGGAGAGGGCCAAGCATATTCCAGCCATATTATGATATATTCAAGTTACTGAAAAAGGAGACTGTAATTACTGAAAATTCCTCCAGATTATTCTTATACGCACCTTATATGGCATTCGGCATATATTCGCTCATAGCCCTCATTATACCTGTATTCATGACAAAACCCATAATTTTTACCGCGTCAGGTGATTTCTTTGCCGGTGCAATATTATTTTCCCTGGCTGCATTCATAAAAATAATAGGGACAATGGATTCAGGCAGCAACTTCTCCTCCATGGGGGCATCAAGGCTCATGTCCTTCAACTTCTTCAGTGAAGGTACACTTATAACAGTATTCTTCGCAGTGGCACTGATAAGCGGCACAAACAATCCATACACAACAAATCATTATCTTATCAGCCATCCACTTTCCAACCTTAGCCTTGTACATATCTTCGCAGTGTTTGCATTTTTCATGATATTTATGTATGAATTCGGAAAGATGCCAACACAGAGTGAGGGAAACCAGGAAATGGGTATGATTGATTCTGGCATAGATTATGAGTACAGTGGAAAGGCACTTGCAGTAAACAAATGGTCATCCTATATGAAAGTGTATCTTCTCGGGTCAGTGTTAATCAATGTATTCCTTATTCCGTGGGGAATGTTCAATACATTTCCCTTATTTTTCCTCAATGCTATTGTAATGTTTGGTAAATGGATCTTCCTCATAATAATTGTACTGATAGTTGATACATCCCTGGCGAAATTGCGCCTGTTCAAGGTCATAGACTATCTTGCAGTAGCATTCACATTTTCAATACTATTTTTAATACTTACTGAGGTGATCGCATGAATATAGTTTTTACGGTAATATACCTGCTTGCAGCACTCATTGTAGTTACAGGATTTTACATTCAGAGCAATAAATATTTAAGATCCATGGTCATGACACAGGCATTTCAGTCATTCCTCATTGCCCTCATAGCAATACTTCTAGGTATAGAGCTGAAACAGTATACATTTTTCATTCTGGCAGTACTTGTTATACTGTTGCGAAGTTTTCTGGTCACATATTTCCTTGCAGCGAAGATACCCAAGAATAAAAATTATTTATACGAATCGAAGCTTCCTACCACTTACTATCTCCTTGTGGATCTTGCATTTATTGTTGTTTCCATATTTATAGTATATTCAATATCTTTTATTCATATAGTTTCACGCATATTTCCTGAAAGCAATATCATTCTATTTCCCATGTTACTGTTCTTCCAGGGGCTCTTTATTATTGCATCCAGGAGGAGAACTATTGCACAGATACTGGGTTACATAGAGGAAGAAAATTCCCTGATACTCATGGGCACCTTTATTCTTCCCGTTCCCATAATAATAGAAAGCAGTGTATTTCTGGATGTGCTAATACTGGTTGTAATTTTTTCAATTATCAGCATAGAGAAAACCGAGCATAAACCGGTGGAGGAGTTGAGAGGATGATTTACGAAATACTCATACTGATTATACCTCTGATTGCAATGGGATTCTATAAAAATATTAAGATAACCAGCATAATAGCGGCAATTATTGAAATGTTCCTGCTTATTCCACTTTACTTTAATTTATCTGATTCCGGATTCTTTTTCATTGACCATATTACGTATATATTCATTCTGATGGTGAGCTCCATTTATCTTATGTCCTTGATCTACTCCAGAAAATATATCCATAATGTGAAGAATAAGGGAATTTCTGAAAATGTTTATTATATGCTCATGGGATTCTTCTATGTTGCCATGGAGTTTGCCCTCATGGTAAACAATTATGGTTTCATGTGGGTGGGAATAGAAACTACCACAATATCATCTGCGCTACTCCTGATCACAGAGAAATCCGATATATCACTGGAGGCAACATGGAGGTACATAATTATAGTCTCAGCTGGTGTAACATTTGCTTTCATATCTGTTATACTAATATATTACGCCTTCGGAACACTTACAGTTACGGTAATTCTATCTAAAGGAATCAAAGACAGCCTAGCTGTAAGGCTTGCCGTGGGAATTGCCCTAGTAGGATTCGGCACGAAGGTGGGTGTTTTTCCCGTACATACATGGCTTCCCGATGCCCATAGCGAGGCCCCTGCTCCCGTTAGTGCAATGTTCTCCGGAGTATTACTGCCTGTAGCACTGTATGTGCTTTACAGAATTTACGAAATATATCCAATGCGGGAAGTATTCGTCTGGGCTGGAACCATTTCAGTACTTTTTGCAGCTATATTCCTCGGATATCAGAAAAACTACAAGAGAATGTTTGCATATTCAACAATGGAGAATATGAACATAGCGCTCATAGGTTTGAGCACGTTTACCTTCGCCGGGCTCGTGGGTTCCCTTCTACTTCTACTTTCACACAGCTTCGGTAAGGCCGGTGCATTTTACTCCTCAGGAAATGTTTATGAGATGTCAGGGACAAAATCAATTGATGGTGTTGGTGGATTAATAAGAAATAAAGCGAGTGCCGCTTCTATGCTCCTATCATCCTTTGCCGTAACTGGAACTCCCCCGTTCGGAACATTCTTTGGTGAATTCCTTATACTTTACTCAGTGCTATCCATACATTTCTATGCACAGTTCGGTATAATAGTACTATCACTGTTCCTCGCTTTTGTATCAATAAATTTCAATGTATCAAAAATGCTGTTCAGGGGCAAATCAGAATACAGCCAGTCTGGAATTAATACTGCTATACCCCTTATAGCAGCAATAATATCTGTATTCATAGGAATTGTATTCCTGGTGGTGTATCATGAAATATTATGAATTCGGAGACAAAACCGGAAGGTATGTAGGAAGAACAGAAAAATACGATGTTTACACATCAACACTTACAGAGGCAGATAAAGAAGAAAATGATAATGAAGAAAAGACCCAGGGGGAAATATATTTCAATTATGGGCCATCAGCAGGCGGACTGAGGGAATCAGTAAATTTCCAGATCCTTACGCCTGGAGAGTCCATAAGAGATGTTATCATAAACTCCGGTTTTAAAAATAGAAATATCAGCATAATCGGTGATAGTATTTCAGATGCCATGCTAAAGGTAGAAAGAATCAATGGGTTTCATTCAGCATCACACAGCATAGCTTATGCCCTTGCCGTAGAGGACGCTTTGAATATTGAGAATGATGATTTAAATGATGCAAGAATTGTAGAAATTGAACTTGAAAGGATAAGATCCAATATTGATGTAATAAAAGGGTTATGTGAATCTGCAGGCTTTGCCGTGCCGGAAAAACAGCTTCTCCTTTTGAGAGAGAAGGTTGCAAGAATAATTTCCGGTGCTTTCGCACATAGATATTATTTTTCTGTAAACCGCATAAACTCTATTGAAGGGGATTTTTCCAGAATATCACTCAGAACCGTTGAGAAACAGTTCAGGTCCATCTATGAAGGTCTGCTTTCTTCCAAAATATTCCTTGATAGGATACAGGAAAACGGGATTGTATTAAATCCGATATCTACTGGGCCCGCTGCCCGTGCTGGAAATTTCAGATATGATGCCAGATTAGATTCTAAGTCTCTCATATATGGAAAATTTAATACTGTGCTTGAAAAGGATGGTGATACATTTTCCAGATTTCTGGTGAGGGCAGAAGAAATATTTGAATCTATAAATATAATAGAATCGTACGGTGTTAAAAGGATTTTCAGAAAAAATAAGATGGAATTGAGTGGCTCTGGTGATGGTACTGCCAGGATAGAATCACCTGCCGGAGACCTGTTCTATTATGTAAAAATAAAGGAGGGCAAGCTGGCTGATATACAGATGTCACCGCCCTCATACCTTAATATTCGGAATTTCAGATCTGCACTGAGGAATAAGAATATTTTCACCGATTTCTTTTTTGTATGGGAGAGCTTCGGCATCTGGATATCGGAACTGGAGGTGAAGTTTCAGTGAACTGGTTCATCAATGGCATCAGAAAGAGAATACAAACCGAGAAACTGGATCAATACAGGGTTATGTATCCCTCTGTACTGGAGGGGATGAGTGATTATAACTGCCCCACGGAAGCACTCAGGGATGGAAAATGGGATATGGATAAATGCATATTCTGCAGGCAGTGCGATCTGGATCCAACAGGAAATCAGGATACCTATTCTGTAGAGAAAGCGATTCCGAATATATTCAAAAAATCCCTGTATCTTTATCCTGTGGACTCTGGAACATGTGGTGCCTGCAATGTTGAATTCACTACCTTGTTTTCCCCACAGTATGATTCCAGCAGGTTCAAAATTTTCATGGCAAATACTCCCAGGCATGCCGATGCTCTGGTTGTTATGGGAGTTCATACAGAGGGGATGGAGAGGGTTCTTCAGGAGGCGTATGATGCCATGCCGGAACCGAAAGTTGTCATAGGGCTTGGTGCGTGTGCGTTGTCTGGCGGCATTATTGGTAGAGGTGCCATGGAGAAATATGATATCCATATTGCAGGATGCCCACCGACACCGGCAGCGATCCTCAAAGCAATAATAGAGGCGAGGGATAAAAAATGATATATTACTATATACCGCTCATAGCTGTTTTCCTTGCTTCTCTAATTTCCATAAGATATAGAACTGCCGGTTACATAATTACTGCTATAGCTTCTATTCTGTTTTTCCTTTTCACATTCAAAATTTTTGATTACATAACGTACTTTTACCTGATAGCAGCCATAGTATGGATAATAACATCGGTATTTTCTATTTCATATTCAAAGAAATATGGAAGATGGCTTGCTCCACTGTTCATATTGACCATAGCAGGTATGATGACAATTCTGTATGCAAATAATTTCCTGGTTTTCATAACAGGCTGGGAAATTATGTCCATACCTGCCTATTTAACCGTGGCAATAAACAAGAGAAACGATATAGAAGCATATATATTCATGCTGTTCTCAGAAATAAGCACTGTACTGATTATAACCGCTGCAGTGCTTTCATATTACTATACCGGTACATTTAATTTTACTGGACTTTCCAGTGATGTTGTCCTGCTCATATTTGCCATAGGGGCTATGTCTAAAATGGGATTGACGCCCTTCATGATAAGTGAGTGGCTTCCCATAGCACATGGAAGTGCCCCAGCCAATTCATCTGCAATTTTCAGTGCAACAATGACTCTCATGGGTGTATACGGAATATTGAAAATAGCTATTCTTTCTCCAGTTTCCATTGACATTGGTATACTATTTATTATTATAGGTGTGATCTCCGTACTATTCGGTGCGCTCTATGCGTATATTTCTGAAAATATGAAATCTCTCGGCGGTTTCAGTACCATAGAAAATAATGGAGTGCTGATGGCTGCAATAGGGCTATTCATTGCTGTCAATGATAGTGTGTTAAAAGAGTTTGTCCTGATTTCCATTGCCATCTTTGCCATGGCACATTCCATAGCAAAAACAGGGCTGTTCATATCCATTGGTCATACAGGAGTTGAGTATTTCAGTGCGGTTACGGGAGGTAAGGATACTGTAAATCAGGCAGGTAAATTTTTTGCAATGTCCTCACTTTCCGGGCTGTTTCCATCACTGGGCGGCCTAGGGATCTGGATGATATTAGAGTCTTTTTTCATGGGTGCCTACCTATATGGCCCTCTGGGGATTGCGTCGATTATAGCCGGTTCCCTGATTGCTATGGGAGAGGGATTTGCCACTGCTGCAATGCTGAAAATTTTCTATTTCACCGATAGTCACAGGAGATCCAGCGGAAAAAATCTGGAGAATTATACAATACTCGGAACCGGAATCACTCTTGTATTTCTGTTTGCCATGTCATTCCTGATTATTGGAAAGAACTATATATCCGGCATACCCTCTGTTCTTGTGTTCAATGGTCTTATGATCGAATCACGTCTCGGTGTTTCTGATTTCGGGCTCATAACTCCTCTGTATATTCTTATACTTTTAACGGTATTTACGACAATTGTTTTCCTAGTCTTCGGAAAACCAAAGGCAAGAATTGCACACAGGTGGAACGGTGGGGTTGAGGATGACCAGTACTACAATTCGTTTACCTATTCAAACAACATAAGACTCATACTTAAAAGGATACTCAGAACCACCAGTACAGATGAAAACAGGGTAGAAACTGTTGATGTATTCTGGATGATCATGATAAATATTGCTATGGCATACAGAAAGTTTGCTAAATTTACAGCATATAAAATCATGAACAGCAGAATATCCGCTTATATTACATACATGATAGCTGCCTTCATATTGATAATTATAATAGTATCCCTGATCTGAAATACATAGGATTTATTATATTTATTATAAAACTGGATCTGTATATAAATCAAAGCAGAATTGTATTTTCTCTGCTAAAATCAGAAAAGGTTAATAAATAATAATTATATAATGATATAAATGGAAGAATATGGCTAATAGCCAAATTGCTTCGAGGTTTGAAAAACTTATGAATCTTAGAAGGATTTTACTGGACGTTGATAAGGGATTAAACAGGCCAACACTCACGGAACTTGCAGGTTCCATAGAGGAGGTACCTGGTGTGGATGCTGTGAAGATAACTGTTACAGAAATGGATATGGAAACCATGGGAACCAGTATAACGGTTGAAGGATTAAATATCAATTATAATTATCTTGTAAAGGTTATAGAGGATATGGGCTGTGCTATACACTCCATAGATGAGGTTATTACCGGAAAGCATATAATAAAATGAATAAAAAATACATATTCCCGGTTAGTATTGGCCTTTCAGATGGGATAATCACTGCTCTGATACTTGCATCCGGAGGAATTATAGGCAAAAGCACCATAGATTTATTTGAGTCGTTTAAAATTTCATTCGGATCTGCCTTTGCAGGGGCTTTCAGTTATTTTATAGCCCAGTATGCAGGTCTAAATGAGGAATTGCATAGAACAGCTCTTCAATTAAATTTGAAATCGACTGATTACCTTCTGAAAGGCCATCTGGGTATTGAAATATTCATGGAATCACTTCTGGGTGCCATGATTGCAGCCTTTTTTGGATTCCTTGGTGCATTGATCCCCCTATCATCTTCACTGATTATCAGAGGTAACGAGGTGATACCATTATCGCTTTCATATGTGTCACTGGCAATCTTAGGCCTGTTTATAAGTAAATCCACCGCAGGGAGGGGCAGGTTCTGGATTGTTGTCATGGTAACCGTGGGTATTATTGTCACAATTGCGGGCTTTGAACTAAAGTTAATAGTGTGACATAATTGGGAAAACCATCTGTGTGTACACAATTTTTAAATATTCTTCGGCAATGCATTTTCGCTAAGGGGGAGCCAGGAGCTGAGAGGATAGGGATCGACCCCATGAACCTGATCCGGACAATACCGGCGGAGGGAAATGATGGAAAACACTATAAAATATAACACTGAAATTTCTGAAAGAATAGCCTTATCAAAATGGAATGGTAAACACTGGATGATCTTCATTGCTGCGTCATCTTCCTTTCTCATGTGGGGAATTGCGCTGAGTATAGCTCCACTCATAACCACATGGTATTTTGTTCCATCTACGGCTTATTACTATATAATAGGGGCAGCACCTGCTGGTCTACTGTCAGGAAATATTGCCATGGGTACATTATCGGACTGGAGAGGCAGGAAAAACAGTTACATTATTACCATGGGATTAACCATAGCAGGACTCATAGGAATCGGGATAACATATAATTATATCCTTCTTATAATATTCGTTTTCATTGCAGAGTTTGGTCTTGGCGGGGATGAGACGGTCTCCCTGTCCATAATGGCAGAGTATTTCCCGGCAAAATACAGGGGCCCTGCAATAGTTGAATCATCTAATATGGCGAATATAGGCATAACTGTCATGGCGGCTATTTTTATTTTATTTTCCAGTTCGGTTTTTGTCCAGAAAATTGCACTTATTGTAATTGCCATATTCGGTGGTTTTGTATCGCTCTTTGCAAGGAGCAGGATAAATGAAAGTGCTCTATGGAAAACCGGAAAGAATATACATGCTAGGGAATTCAATTTCAGGGATTTGACAAAATTCATAGCCCTAACATTGATGGGAGTTGCCATAATAGTGGGATTTGCCTTTTCCGATCTGGTGCTTGGCCCGTTTCATTTTCCACAATTCACCGATTTAATTATATTTTTCTCAGTATTTGCGGAATCGGCAACAGGTGTTGCAGGTGGATTTGCCATAGGAAGAACCGGGAGAAAGTATACATCCATGATCGGATTTTCAGGCATGTTCGCTTCATGGATAATACTATTATTATTTTTTAATATTGTAATATCAAATCTTTATATTCTCCTCGTGATGCTTGCCATAAGCTCTGTCTTCGGTGAGATTGCATGGGGGTCCAGGGAATTGCTGGAACCTGAAAACTTTGTAAGCCGGTACAGGGGAAGAGGCATCGGCAGCGTGAGGTTAACAGGATACGCAATATACATTGCATTTATATTCCTGCTGGCAGGTGCCGGTGTGCATTTATATGCGTTCTTCATTCTCATCGTTTATTTACTGGGTTTCACAGGAGCGGTTTTATATCTGATCTGTGGCAGGGAAACTAGGAGTTTTCATGTGATTTGAGGTAATTATCCAATATTTCAAAATCTGATTTCATGATTTCTAAGCTGGCTGGATTTCTCAGGGCTGCTGCGGGATGCAACGTAATCAGATATTTATTTTCAAGTATTTTGCCGTGGTATTCCATAACAGCTTTCAGATTAAGCAGTGAACGCATGGCAGTGGAACCCAGAAGAATAATTATTTCCGGA
>JAKAAK010000238.1 GCA_021797025.1 Thermoplasmata archaeon | reverse complement strand
TTGCCTTCATAAAGCAATATTTCTGTATTCAATTTAAATTTAACTTAGGCGGTATTATAAATTTCTGATAGTAACAACGTACGCACAGAAATGTTATAATTAAACAATGCATTAACTCTTATGATTTGTGAGGACCTTGGCTATATGATACTTTATAGCAGATCCGGACATTCCAGAACACTATCCCATGAGGAAACGGTGGAACTATGCCATAAAGCTCAGGATGCCGGAATGGAGCTCCCCAAATATATAATGAAAGAGTTTATGCGTGACTTGAAACTAATAAAGTTCAGATATGATAATGAATGATATTATTCCTTCAAATCAGATTCTCTTTTAAATACAACATGATTTATATACAGTTTCTGCACATCATCAAGAGTGTAGCCTGCACCTGTAAGGATTTCCTCATTTTTATTTCCAAGCCATGGTGGTGGTAATCTTATAGTTCCCGGAGTACCTGATAGTTTGAACGGTGTTCCTGGTAGAGTAATCTCTCCATTATCTGTATGCATATTTACAATCATTTTCCTGAATTTTATCTGATCGTTATTTACCGCATCGCTTACATTATTAACAGGTGCGCATGGTATACCGGCTTCAGAGAGGATTCTATATATTTCAGCAGTTGTTCTGTTCTTCAGAAGTTCATTGATTTTAGACTCGAGCATTGTCCTGTGTCCCACCCTGTCCACATTGGTGCTGAACTCTGATATCCTCAGAAGTGCCGGGTCAAGTGTATTGCAGAATTTTACCCACAGCTTTTCTGTGCCTACAGTGATAACAATATAACCATCTTTGGTTCTGAATGCCTGGTAAGGTGCTATGCTTGCATGTGCAGAACCCAGTTTCGCCGGGTTTTTTCCTGTGGATAGATACGATGTGAGCTGGTGGGTCAGAACCAGAAAATTTGAATCAAGCATGGATAAATCAATATACTGTCCCTTGCCAGTCCCCTTTCTGCTGTAAAGAGCTGCAAGGATTGATACTGTTGCGAAGAGTGCGGTGGTTATATCTGCTATTGGTACACCGAATTTTACCGGAGATGATTCGGGGTTTCCTGTTATTCCCATGAGTCCACTTAAGGCAAGGATAACAAGGTCATATCCCGGAAAATCCTTCATTGGCCCTGTCTGCCCGAATCCAGAAATGCTGCAATAAATCAGTTTATCATTAAGTTTTCTTACCTCTTCCCTGGAGAATCCCAGCTTTTGCATTACACCAGGCCTGAAGTTTTCCACCAGCACATCTGAATTTTCTATAAGTTTCCTGAGGATTTCCTTTCCTTGGGGTGTTTTCAGGTCAATGGATATGCTTTTCTTATTTCTGTTCGTGCTCATAAAATATGATGATAATCCATTCATGTATGGTGGCGCCCATGACCTGGTCTGATCTCCCTCCGGCGGCTCAACCTTTATAATTTCAGCACCCAGGTCACCGAGAAGCATTGTTGCAAATGGTCCTGACATTGCCTGAGTCATATCTATTATTCTTATTCCATCAAGTGCACCCATGTTTAATGAATTTTGCAAGCTATTTATGTTTTGGTATTATTCAGGGCCACGATAATCTTTATTAAACTGTTGACAATATTTCTATATGGAAGAAAAATTCATAGTGTTTGGTACAGGCTGCTTCTGGTGCAGTGAAGCAATATTCAAATTAGTAAATGGTGTCACGGATGTTGTCCCTGGATATGCAGGCGGGCATACCGAAAACCCTACTTACCGGCAGGTATGCACCGACAGGACAGGACATGCTGAGGTTGTAAGGATTTCATATAATCCGGAAATTATTAGCCTTAGGGAACTGCTTGATCTATTCCTGGCGTCACATGATCCGACGTCCCTGAACAGGCAGGGAAACGATATAGGAACACAGTACCGCTCGATTGTATTTTATAATACGCCCCAGGAGGAAAAAATAATAAAGGATGTCATTTCCGAAAAGCAGAAAGATTATAAAAAGCCGATTGTCACAGAAGTAAAGCAATTTGAACACTTCTATGAAGCAGAAGATTATCATCATAACTACTTTGCAAACAATCCTTCAAATCCATATTGCTCCATGGTAATTAAACCGGAAGTAAATGATTTTATAATGCGCCACGGAAATGTTTTGAAAACAATAAAACACTAGAATGGAGTCGATGGAAACTGTGCCTTAACATTATATTTCTTATTTTTTAATGCCTCAACGGTTTTATTTACTGCCTGTTTATCAATTCCTAAATTCTGTGAAAATGACATATCAATTATTTTTTTCCCGGTATTTACTATTATTATGCCTGCATTGGCATCATCCTTGCCCACTCCATCGCTGTTACCGTATTTCTCAATGAATTTATTGATGTGTTCAATATAGTTATACAGATCATCCATACTTTCGTTTAATTTTCCCAGCGGGACACACATGGTTTTAGAGGTAAGGCTATGCCTGATATTGTAAGCAACACAGTTCGCCATGAAAGAATATTTTTTCAATAGATATAATACTATCTTAATGAACTCATTTTCATTTTCTTATGCCGGTATAAAAATAACTTGTATAAACAACTTTTGAGTAATGTTAATAAGCTATTCTGTCAATCTACTTTTATGGATTACCGTGATAGATATGTCGATGGAAAGGGAAAATATATTGACGATTTAAAATTTGATAATATGCTTTATATGGCAGTTGTCCGTAGTCCCTATGGCAGGGCAAAGATCAGAAACGTTAAGGGTGGAATCAATGCATCTGAACTGAAGCTGTACTTCAAGTCCTCAGGTGAAATGGCTTCACTGGGCGGATCATCAAATTCTATTTATCTGGAGCCCGTTTTTGCCATAGACCGTGTAAATTATCAGGGCCAGGCAATAGCGGCTGTCTTCGGGAAAACCAGGTATGAGGCTGAGGATTTATTGAGTACTGTTTCGGTTGAATATGATCCACTGGATGCTGTTTCCAGCATAGAAAGCGGACTTGATAGCGGGCCGATTCACGAAGGTACAGATAACAATATACTGGCAAAAGCAGAACTTGGAGAGGATTTTGACGAAAATGATGTGGATTTTGACCTTACACTGGAGGATGAATTCTTCAATGAAAGGATAATAGCCAATTCTATGGAAACAAGGGGATGCATAGCATTTTATAAGGATTCCATGCTCACATTTTACGTTTCTACACAGTCCGTGCAATCTGTCAAGGCAGGGCTCTCACAGGCATTGAAATTAAAACCGGAACAGGTCAGGGTAATTCAGGCAGATACAGGCGGTGCATTCGGCGTAAAGGGGTCTTTCTATCCTGAATACGTAATGGCTGCCTATGCATCGATGAAATATAATAAGCCGGTGAAATGGATTGAAACCAGAACAGAGCATCTACAGGCTGCATACCCCGGGAGAGGTGCAAGGGCAAAAATAAAGATTTATGCCAGAAACGATGGAAAAATAACAGGAATCAAGGGGGATGTATATGTTGATGCAGGTGCATACGATGCCGGTACCGGGAGCTTTGCGTCAAGGTTCATAGCATACCAGATAACCGGGCCCTACAATATTGAAAAGGCATATATGAGGGCATATTCAGTTTTAACCAATAAGGCTCCCATGGGTCCATACCGCGGAGCTGGAAGGCCGGAAGCAGCATTTTTTATGGAAAGGATGATGGATATCCTTGCAGACAGGCTTCAAATGGATATATCAGAGGTAAGGTTAGTAAATGCATCCACGGAACCATTTACATCTCCCACCGGTTTAACTATTAAGGAAGCCACAAGGCCATTCCTTGAAAAGGCGTTACAGGAGGTTAATTACAGAAAGATATCAAGGGAGGAAAAAACAGGGCTTGCCTTCTTTATCCTGATACCGGCATCCAGACCGGGGGAGAGTGCAAGAATTGATGTATCCGGTGGAAAGATAACAGCACAGCTGGGAGGAAATGTTCACGGTCAGG
>JAKAAK010000030.1 GCA_021797025.1 Thermoplasmata archaeon | reverse complement strand
TGGGAATATTTCAATTCGATCTCTGCCGCCCCCTGTAACAATATCATACTCGACCAATGAAAATATCACAGAGTGGTTCTACTTCAATTCTACCGCCAACTGGGATGCCAAATCACCATTCAATATGACATGGTCCATGCCGAATGGCCAGAATATCCAGGGGATGAATATTCGATATCAATTCCCGGTGTACAACGAACTGAATACGGTCATAGCCACATTCCAGTACGGGAACCACACATACTCAGCAACATTCACGGTGAGGATGATCCCAGCAACCCCATCCATATCATTCTCACCACCCTCCCAGATCCCGGTTAACACTCTTCTGAATCTGAATGCGACCGTGTCCGATCCCGACTCATCATCAATCCTGTATTCCTGGGATGTGAACGGGACATCATATTCCGGCAACAATGCAGCAGTGTACTTTTCATCTCCAGGGACATACCAGATCAAGCTCACCGTCACCGATTCCCTGGGGGCATCTGCAACAGTAAACACAACCATATCAGTCCTCAAGCCAGGCCATGACAGCAGCATATCAATATCTATCACCAAGGCAACATCCGGACCATACATATATTTCAACGTCCACGTGAAATCGCTTGTCCCGGTGTCAGAAGTCCTTGTATACGTTGGGTCATCTCCTGCCCCGATCACACAATCATCAGGAAACAGCACGGATGGGAACTACAATGTATCCATTGACCAGAGGAGCTATTCTGCAGGCCTATACGGGCTCTCAATAGATGTATTCAACAACAATGGAGGAAGTAATTCTGCATCGACGAGCTTTTCCGTGTCCAGCACCTATGGGAAATCATCGTTCAATCTCATATCTATTTTCGGAGGCGTTGACAACTTCATACTCATCCTGCTGTCAGTGGCTGGAATAGTGCTGACCGTGGTATGGGCTCGTCCCAAACCTACTGACATAGATATCGATGGGACAGTGCTTCAGGGCAAAAAGGGGAAAGCACTCAAAATAATAAAAACACCAAGGAGGAATAAAAAATGAATGGAAAAACACAGTTTCGAAAGAGAAAGGATAATGGGAGGGTATTTCCCATCCAGAAAAGAAAGCCATACGGCATATCAAGGCAGCTGGCATATGAAGATGTACAGACTTTAAGGCAAGAGGGAAAGAAAGCCCGTCTGATCAAAACAAACAGGAAGCTCGATTTATATGCCCCATATATTTCAGATATGCCGGATACCGGGGCACAAGGAAATGTGGAAGCGGAGAAAAATCATAAGAAGGCACAGCCCGGAAAAGCCATTCCTGAAGGCCAGAAAATCGATCTGGGAGAGCAGCTTGCCCTGGTCAGTGGAAATGGGAAGTCAAATATGAACATGGCGGAGCTGAAGGCATACTTTTCGAATGACAGCATGATAAAAGCAACCATCAAGAATGGCAAACTCACATTTATATCAATAGACCCTTCCCATGTCAGCATGATTCAGGAGACCATGGATACTGACCTGCCCGACGGTTTCCTGGATCCTGTTTCATATGGCAAAGACTTCGAAATGAAATGGACTACAACAGCACTGCCTGAGGGGAGGGTAAAAATAAGATTCCCTGAACTGAACTATGACACCGATTCCTGGACAGTCCGGCTTGAGGGCGATTCACTGAAAAAATTTATGAAGGATCTGCGCAGCACCAATGACGATGCCGTGAGGTTCAATCTCATCGGTGGCACAGAAAAGGCGTCAGTGCAGCTCTCCCGTATGGAGGCCCAGGAGGGGGAATGGAAAGCAAAAGCTGTTCCCCTTGGGACAATGAATGCTTCATCAAACCGTGTGGAAAACACCGATGTACCGGACGGCTGGGACACATCTGACAGGGTATCCATGCCTACAGAATATTTAACGAAAACGCTCACTGCTATGATGGGAAGAAAAGGCGCTCTTAATCCCTCTGACCAGGTCATTACATTGCAACTGAAGAGAGATTACCCTCTGGTTGCCAGCACAAGGCGCATCGGCCCCAACGGAGAGCATATTGAGGTCTCAGGTGCAGTAGCACCCAGAATGGAGCAGTGATATAAGAGGTGAGAAAATGAAAATGAAAAATGTGAAAACGAAAAATTGGATAAAAGAAGGAAAGATTGCTACAAGGAAAGCAGGAAGGCTGTACTTCGTGAAGGGAAAGACTGTATTCTCCGCCCCTCTGAAGAGATGGAGGAAGAAGAAATGAAATTCACGGATATCATCCTCGGCCTCCTGATACTCTTCTTCGGAAGCGCCATAGGGGTATATTTGATGATCCATCTTGGACTGACACTTCCGATTATCTCCAAAGATTTCACCAAATTCTTCGGGGTGTAATGATGGATCCCATAAAAAAGGAAAAAATACTCCTCAAAGATATACGAAGGCTGGAAAAGCACATCCAAGACCAGAAGGAAGGGCTTCTCACATTGGAGGTCAAACTTGAGAAGGCAAAAGAGAAACTAAGTTCCGGCAGGGGAAGAACGTGAAATACGGGATCCTTCTTCTGCTGCCTATCCTTCTGTTGCTCCTGGTGGTCCCGATGCACAGCATTGTGGGGAATATATCTCCGGGAGTATCCACGCCTGGACGTCCTGATGTGATAGTGACTTCCCACATTCCTAATGAGCACGAAATCCTGTATCTTCCGGAGAATTCCTCCGGGCTGAATATGTATCCCATATGGAATATATCGATCCTGAATTCCGGGGCATTCGCTATATCCGTCAATGGGAAAGTCCTGACATCTGGTTCCGGGCCTATAACGGTATCAGAGAATATGTCATCGTACAGGATCGCCAATATGACCATTACATCCGGCAGCACGAATTATGTTTACTCAGATATATCAATCATAGGCCTGCCGCCCGAGATATCGATATATTCGGTGGCCATTGTTTCTCACTATCCAGGACAGAATCAATATCTCGCAGTACCGGAAGGGAAATCGGGGGCGCTGACATATCCAGTATGGGATATCAATATCACAAGTTCAAACAATGTCCCCTATTCCATATATGAGAATGGTGTGGACATTTACCACGGGGCTATCCTTGGAAGCAGGAATTTTGACCTGAACGTTACGGGGAATACGACATCTGTGATTGTCTCATTAGGAGGACACATATTCAATTTCAAGAACGAGCTGGTCGCCCATGTCCCCGTCCAACAGTATTACGCGCCCAAACCACCGGCACTTGTATATTCAGTAGTACAATATGAGCTGGGAATAGCAAAGGCCTTTGTGGCGTCCATATTCGCCATTGTTATCTCGCTGTTTAGCGTCCGTAAATTCTTAAAGGAACATAGAAAAAGGGAGGTGGTCCACGGATGAGCTTCTGGGAGGAACGCAGGGGAAAAAAGATTCGGAAAGAGACCCAGGAGCAGATCAAAGAACAGAAGGAAATCCTCGAAGAGGCCAAGACAGAAGCTTCCTCGAAAAACAATATTATAGCCTTTCTCTCGCTTAAGACCCAGATCCGAAGAATGCTCCCATACATTCTGGTTAGCGGAGCACTGGGGTACATTGAATACCGCCTGATTGGCCTGATATATACCGTGATTTCTATTGCAGTATATGTGCCCATGATCTTCGTCTATACCAAATCGCTCCAATCCCATTCAGGGAATGCCCTCATGGTGACCGATATATCCAATGGCTTCACCGATGTGGATACCTATCAGATCCCGGATGAGCTGTGGCGCCTGATACACTTTGAATTTCCACCGATGCCATCCATAATCCGGCATAATGGAAGGACCACATATGTGGCCTATTCGGTGAAAAAGATTCCTGGTACTGATATATTCTATTCGGTGAAACTGGCATTGGCCCATACCGATCAGGCGGAGTACATGCTGGGCAGGAGTGCCATAGATCGCATAACGACTCTGGTATACAATATGTCAGATGAAATATCGGAGCTAAAAAATCTGAAGAATCTCCAGGCAAAAATGGAAGGGATCCGGGAGAAGGAGACTGCATTCCATATGATGTCCAAATACAAAGCCAACCCGCTGGATCTTGCGAATGAGATCAAAAAGCACGAAAACAACATCAGGCGCCTGGTGGACGAGAATAAGGATATTATTATTCCGCCGGACCACAAATCTGAGGAGGAGGAAAATGAGAAGGACGATTGAAAATTGGGATATGGAAATAATGTTCCAGGAACTGTTCTGGGAACGGCCTGAGATGAAGGACGAGCCCTGGGTGAATGAGATGTATTCTCTTTTCGCAATATCGGAAGACCCGAACGAGAGGGCTCCCGCACTGTCGGAGCTGTTCGTTGACCCAGAGAGAAAGGCGAGGCCGGAAGGATTGTATACAGTGTTAAACCCAATGGAATTGGTCAACTTTAGGCTGAATTTCAAGGTACACAAGGAGGGTGATGAGGATGGAAGATAATCAGATCGTGCAGGTGCTATCCAATCTCTTTACCCGTGCCGGGGAATATCCTGGAGAGAACTCCCATGACCCCGAACACCTGTTCCGCTGGGGGGAAATCCTGAAATCCCTGTCGAATGCCCTCGAGGCATATCACGACCAGGACTTCAAGGATGAGTTCACCCGGATCCAGAAAGAGCTTACTGCTATTTCCAGGCACCGGTATTCCCACCGTGACCGATACGTGTATGAAGGCTATGAAATTTGCCATGAGTGGTTTGCCGCTATTGCATCCTTGATCGACAAGATTGGGCTCATGCTTCCCCATAACTTCGAATATACAGAAGGAGGTGATGACGGGCTATGAACCCAGAACTGAAAGCCTTCTACAAGGCGAATATAGCACGTTCGGGATCGGTCTGGCTCCTGCAGTGGTTTATGCACCGCATTGAGCAGAACCGAAATGTGATCGGGATATTTGTTGGGGAACCGGGATCTGGGAAGTCCCTATCAGCCATCCGCCTTGCCCAGCTGGTGGATCCAGCGTTTGATGTTTCACGGGTCGTCTTCACAGTGAATGATGTACTGCATTTGATAAATGCCAATATCCCTGAGGGATCAGCCATTATATTCGATGATGCAGGCCTAAATATAAATGCCAGGGAATGGCAGAATGCCCAGAGCAAATTGTTCGGTATGCTTACTCAGGGATTTCGATACAAGCAGATTATATTGCTGTTGACAGTCCCGGATGAATCATTCATTGAGGCACAGTCCCGAAAACTCACGAAAATAGCCTTTGAAAGCACTGCAGTCCAGGGTACGATGAAGATCAAGCTCACAAGCAAGAACTCCTTTGACCCATATAGGCCTCTCCACAGATACCCGACATTGCATAGAGGATGGGACGAGATCAAGATCAAGCGGGTCAAATTTCAGCTCCCTCCTAAGCCTCTGGTCTCTGAGTACGAAAAAAAGAAGGAGGGATACATGCAAGCCACCTTCGAGGAGTTTGAAAGCAAATTAAACGGGCGAATTTCGGAGGAGAATGAGATGATCGTGAGAAAGAACGGCAAATCGGCTATTCATCTCGAATGTGTTGCTTGCGGATATGGATGGGACTATACAGGAAAAAGAATGAACGCAAATTGCCCGAATTGCGGGAAGCAGAATAATGTGGTGGAAGGAGGTGACAAAAACTATGGCATAGAAATTATATGCACAAATCCCAAATGTGGCCACAAATGGAACTACACAGGGGATCAGCAGGAAACACGATGCCCTAGATGCGGAAAGCATGTGGGGGTAGCAAGATAATCCAGATATCCGCCCCCATATCCGGAGATAGAGACATCGTAAAATCCAATGTTTCTATTAAAAAACGGATATATTTAACAACAACAGTTTCCTATATACCATATAATTATAACCAGGGGGCAAAAAACAGAAAAATTTAGAAAAATAACAAGGGTGAAAAGATGTCTAATAGATGGATAACAAAGAAAAATAAGGATGGAGAGAAGAAGAGAGTCAGAATAGAAGATTCCAAGGTGCATGGAACCAAATTAAAAAGGATCCCACCCAGTGCTGGAAGCTTAGAAAAAGAGGCATGGTCAATCCTCGATCACCTAGACTCGGTTACAGACGTGGATCAACTTCTCTTAGAAATGAGGAGATATTCAGGATTAATAGGTAGGTTTTCTCCCTATAACGCCATGTTAATCGCTCATCAGGATCCGGATGCAACCATAGTCCGGTCAAAACCGGACTGGAATTATTTCGGGAGGAAACTAAAGAATGACCCGAAGGCCCTGGATGTCCTCTATCCTATCGGGATCCCGAGAAAAGCAATCCCTGGGGAGGTAAAGGAGTTCATTGAGAAAAAAAGGGAAGAAGGCCTTGACGATGCAGAAATAGACCGGCTTATATCAGAAAAATTCAACATTAATGGAACGGGCAGTACCCATGCATTCGGTACAGGATCAGTATATGATATATCCCAGACGGTGCCGGCACCAGGCACGGAAAGACCAGAAGTAAGTGAAAGGAGATCACCTATGACGACGGAGATGAAACCGCGGGTACCTGGCAAAGAAAAACCAGAAGCAGATAATATAAAGGCCACAACGTTGTATTCTGCCCTGAAGGAACTCGCAGGGAAGCATTATAAGGTTGTGGAAGCCCCCACTCCCAATGCCAGAGGATATACGGCACATAGTGGAGACGAGACAATGATTCGTGTCATGAAAGTCCCAGGCGAGAATGTAGAGGCTCTCCACACTCTAATTCATGAAATGAGCCATGCCAATTTACTCCACCTGGACAGGAAAATACCGAGGGGAATAGCGGAAGGAGAAGCCGAACTGTCAACATACCTTGTTGGAAGCCATTATGGCTTTGACTTCAAGAATGATTCTTCAGCATATATCAAAGGCTGGCTCAACTCCGAAAAGGATCATAAATTCGGCAAGGAGAATATAGACAGATGCATGAACAATGCAAGGTCAATTATAAATAATATAGATTCAATATTGAAAGACTATACGGGGCAGGAGAAAGACAAAATAACCTCTAGAGATTTAAGAGGGCATACTTCGAAAGACGGAATATTCTATGTTGATCGCTCTTATATAAATGAGGGTCAATGGGGGGTAGTAGATAAATATCTTCCCAATGGCATAGACGATGCCAGTTTAAAACAATTGAAATCAGCTGAGAAAAAAATTACTGAATACACAAAACATAATTGGACAACGGATTCCATTTTTGAGTTTCTTTGGTCTGTCAACCACGCAATTAAAGAGAAAGAGAAACAATCAAAAAACTGAAAAATAAATAAATAACTTTTTTTTATTCTTAATTCTAAATAACGTAGCAAAGTTTAAATATTATTATAGAATTATGTATTATGGAAACACAAAAAGAAAGAGAGGAAAAATTGAAAGAATATATGGAAAGCGCCGGAAACAACGATGCCGAAGTTTTTTTTGACAAGGGGATATATGAAATACAAAACGAAGACGATCTAAAAGGGACGCTGGAGGAAATGAATGAAGAACTAGTCGAGAGAGATTGGAGTACATATGGCTTCGATTATCTTTCCGAAAAATCGAATATAATAGAGGAACTTGGGAAAGAATCAAACAGTATCCCAGAAGAAGCACTTCATGATATTGCAGCAGATGCCTTTATAAAATATTATGTGCCTGCATTCCTAGACAAATTTTCTCTGTCAGTCCGGGAAAGTTGGCGAAGGCTGAGGGATCGAAAAGTATCCATTCAGATCTCCGAAGATCTCAGACATAAGCTCCAAATGTGGGACGAAATCCATTATACCGGACGCAGGAGGACCTATGAACGGATTATCCAGGAATTGCTTGGGAGCAAAAAAGGTGAAGAGCCTGACTTTCTCAAATGGCATCTTAAAAATACGGAAAAACTTGTTCTGGAATCTATCAAAAATGGATCCAGAACTAGCACGGAAATCCGTGAGGATCTTCGGGCAAATCATAATATTGATATGACCCTAAGGGCGTATCAAAGCATTCTGGATTCTCTTGTGGAAAAAAAATTAATAATTAGAATGCCGAAACCAACAGACGGGAGAGCCTATACATATTCTTTGAATGGGGAGATATTAAAATGAATGGTCTATTATGTATCCACGCCTTGAAAAATGCCCTTAAATCTTTTATAAATTGATGGCGAATAAAAATAATTATCAATTATTCTGAAACTATACAAAAGATATGAATTGTATAGTCTTGACCCTGAATATATTATCAGCGTTTATATAGATTCCAACCTGAAGGAAAATTGGTTTACAAAAAAGTATTTAAATAATAATGAATTGTATAGTTATGAGTTTGCCTGTATCATTCAATAAAAACATGAAGATCCAATCGATGAAGCCCGGCCTGAAAATAGAATTTTTTACAAATGAGGAATTGAATTTGATATTCGATTCAGTAAAAAATAGGATGATCAACAACAGGACCCATGAAATGTATCACAGGAGATATTATTTCCTCATGAAGGCTCTCCTATATACAGGAGCCAGGATAGAGGAGATAGTCCCATACCACAGAGGCCAGGCCATTGGAAAAGGCGGGGTATTGTACAAAGAAATAAATTCATACGGATTAAGGCCAGCTGACATAAATTTGGATATTGGCACAGTAACCTTGAACACATTAAAAAAGAAATCAGCGTCGGGAAAGCTTCCACAGAGAGTTTTGCCGTTGTTCCCTGAATTCAGAAATGAGTTCACCTCCTATTTGCTTTCGACCCATATAGATATCAAATCAAAGGATCCTTTATTTCCGATGACTAGGGGAGCTGTTAATTTATATATGAAGAAATTAGAGAGGGAGCTTGGGTTTAGGGTACATCCCCATAAATTCAGGCATACCTTCGCTGTGGCTGCAGTCCTCTCTGGAGTTCCCTTGAACGTACTCCAGGAATGGATGGCACATTCTTCTATATTTATCACATCGATTTATACACAGATAACCGGAATGGACACATCAAGATATATGGAGCAGATAAACTATGAAAATTTGGGATAAACCATTACAATACTTTATAATAGTTTTATTTACCATGGGTGTAATAACAGGTGTAATATATAGAGCCTATGAATTTGTGGCTATTATTGCAGGTCCTTTTGCGGCTATTTTAACGGTTTCACTTGAATATAGAAAGGACAAAGATGAAAAGCTACAAGATAGAAAAGAGCTATGGCTTTTAAAACATTATAGCGGTCTTTATAATAGTATTAAAGCAATCATAAACAATATTTCTAAAGTAAATGATATGATCTATAATGGCACAATTAAAATATCCATAAATGAAGTACAAAACAGCGAAGTACCACAAATGGATATAGCAAATAATATTGAACCGTTATGTGAAGGGGGGTTAGGCATGCATTTAAGTTCATATGCATTTTATAAGGATCTCAGGGAATTGTCTTTGCAAGTAGATAATTACATACGAGACCTAAAATCCTCATATGATCTAATTATTAATTACGTTCAAAATACGATAAATATTAAGCTGAAATATTTCAGGCCGGTTAATTATTTGCTAGATGATCATGAAGTATATATTATAGATAAGATATTTTATGCAATAATGTACTCTGTTTTAAAAAATAATGAAATTAAAATCTATCCATCTGATACGGGTGAAGAAATAACTTACTTTACAGTGGCCTATCAACATGGAAGTGATTTTAAAGGCATGTTTTTTTCAAAATCTAACAAATCTTGCGAGATATTTATGAATGATATTATGCCTGAACTAATAGAGCATTTTAGGGATAATCTACTAGAGTTGAAGGAAAAGTCAGATGAAATAAGCGCTGAAAATATAAAAATCATAGCGCAATTACGGGATGTGTTGAACAAATACGATGTGGGCTTTTCAATCAAGGGAGAATGTTCTAATTGTAAATCAATAAAGGATGTTGAGAAATTAAATGAATTAATGCCGCATAGTTAATTAAACAGAGAAACTGTAAATACAATGCTTAGTGAACATATAATAGTCATGCAAAAGGCGTAACGGGGGGAGCGCATCATGCAATCTTTAAGGCCCAAGCCTTGACCAGGCAATATTCTCTTTCTTTCCACCTTTGGAATTATTCATGTTTTGCCCTTTTTCCCCTTATCCGCAGAAGCTCAGATTCAATTTTCCCAGCACATTCTTCTGCACCTGCTTTTATGCCATGTTCCCAAAAATATTCAGAACTTTTTGCCGTGAAATTAATTCTGTAGCCTCTTTTTCTCTTCTTTCATACAACTTCTTCCTTAGAATGTACTCAATAAAACCAATAGTCTTCTCTAGTTTCTAATAATTGGTGGTCTATCGAATCTATTGGCACTGGTAACATTAAACTCTCATAAATAGAATCCCTTAGATGCGTTACGGTTACTATTAGGTCAGACATTTTGGAGCAAAAACTATGAAGATATTGTTCGTATCTGAGTTTGTATTTCCTAAATAGCTCATTCACTCCTTGCTGTTTGCCGATATCTCCTTTAAAAAAATTTTGGAATATGTTCTGAAGTTCATTAAATTTGATAATAGTCTTACTGTTGTTATTATAAATATTCTGCCAGATAAACTTATCAAATTTCTTTAACAGCTTTTTGTGTTTTTCATTGTCATTTATAGCGTATTCTAGCATCATAGAAATAAATGACATAGCGGTTAATGGCGGTTCAAGTTTTGAAAATTCACTAATTCTTGGGTGTACCAATTCTATCATTTCAAGCAAGTTAAAGTCTACGTTTTCCTTTGAAAGATTAAAGGCAAACTTTAGCGAATTTAAAAGATCAATGGTCAAATAATCTTCATTGTAAGTTAGATTTGTGTGAGGTATATACCTGACTTTCCATAGTTCAATGTAAAGTTTTATACTCGACTGATAATACTTTTCATACATTGATTCCAATGTTGAAGTGTCGAATAAATCAGAAAATTCTTTCTCACTTTTATTTTTTGAAAACAAATCAGCAAAAATAAACAAGTCATTACTACTCATTTCCTTGTTCCTATCTATATTAACTTCAGATAATATTTCTGATAAAAAGGTGTTCATAATCTTAAACTCCCTAATTCTGTACTCTAAGTTATAGTTATAATTAGATTTGAGACTTGCAATTCTGTTTAATTCTGTTGGGTCCATTTTTCTTGTACTAGGACCTGTTCTAACATAATACGAATAATATTTATTCTTGTTTTTATCTTTCTCTTTCTCTTTTATTGCATGGATGTATGGAGAGCTCCCTACATCAATAAGTTGGACATATTTTCCATCGTCAACCTTTACTTCAAACAGATAATATAGTCCAGAAAGGCTTGGTTCAATGTACTCATTCAGTAAATCTTCAATTGTATCAGCTTTTAGTTTAACTCCTATAACATCATGTGTTTTATCATCTATACCCAACACAAGAAGACCTCCCAATGTGTTGGCGAAGCTGCCAACAATTCTGAAAATTTGCTTATTATTGTCAGTAACTTCCCCTTTGAATTCCAAAAAAATAGTTTCGTTGCTAATATCTTTAAATTTTTTTAGATCCTCCAAGGTTGGCTTCAAAGTACCGAGATAGTGTTCAATACGCATATCTATTTAACACGAGATAGGTAATAAATATATTGGAACTTTTACACTGCCACATATACTATAAGCTTAACTTACTCTACTTATTACCCCTGAATGACAGAAAAACTAATCGCAGTCACAAGAACATCTTCGAGAGGATCATTGCTAAGAATCACGTTACCCAAGGAGATCGCTGAAATGCTGAAAGTTGGTGAAAAGGATCATATTGGATTTTATGAGAGTAATGGTGAGGTTATAGTTAGGAAGATTGATTGAGATATCTACACAGAAATGCTATGTGTGAACCAACATTTCTCTTGGACTTCTTGGACTGACCTAGGTTTTTAGCAAACAATAGTTATTTTCTGTGAAAAGTGCAAAACAGTATTGCATGAAAATAATATAGAAAAATTAAGGCCTAAACTATAAATTTCAATTCAATATTGCTATCTTCCTCTCTTCCTTCTCTATTATCTTATTCAGGACAAAATCAAATGACAATGGCTTGACGTATTCCCTCTCCATCCTGGTTTTAATTTCCTTTAATAGTAAAAGTGTATTGATGTCTATTCTCAAGGATGTATACTTCATAATAAACCTATAAATTCTGCATTTATAAAATTTTAGAAGTGCATACAAATATGTGAAAATGAGAATATTTTACTCGGATCTTGCTATGGTATTATGAACTCCTTATTACGATATCCTGGTGGGAAATTTTACATGCTTGAGGACATAATAGGAATAATCAATAAAAGTGGGAAAAATGCAATAATAGATGTATTCTCTGGATCTGGAAAGATTTTATTGAATATAAATGCAAGGATAAAGGTATACAACGATATCAATGGAAATATAGTAAATTTCTTCAATGAGGTAAAACACAATAAAAATAATATAATTAAGAAATTGTCATATGCAATAAATTCTAGGGAATTGTTCAACTTATATAATGAACCGACTCCGGATAATACGGAGAATGCCTTTAGGTTTCTATACCGGAACATTTTATCATTCAATGGGGAAGGAAGAAATTATTCATATTCCATCAAAAGAAATAAAAGTATAACATTGTTAAATATAGATAAGGCCTTAAACAAATTTTATGATGATATTAAGTACTGGACAATAGAAAATTTAGATTATAGGGAAATAATAAAAAAATACGATTCCGAGGATTCATTCTTCTATTTAGACCCACCATACCATAATATAAAGGATTTATATGATTACAATTTAAATGATGATGATTATATTGAAATCAAAAAATTATTGGAAAATATAAAGGGAAAATATCTATTGAATATTAATGAGGACGATTTCATATTAAATCTATTTGGAGAACCAAATTTACGGAAAGAGTATACTAATTTTGGTGTTAATGGAAGGAATGCTAGGAAAAGTAATAGAGTTGAACTATTTTATTATAATTAAGGATTATTTGGCTTTGTTTCATTATAGAATTTTCCTACCAATCCTCTATCTTTCTTATATAGAGATAATAATAGACAGTTTAATAGGTATATTTATAAACATGTAATCGATATATAGATAGAATGGCAAGAACAAAAGGTGAAACGACGAAGCTTCAATCAGCGAAGAAAGAAAGTGAATCACTAAGAGCTACGATACCTTCTTTTATAGTGAAAACATTACATCTTAAAGTGGGAGATCAACTAGCTTGGGAAATCGAATCTTTAGAAGGGAAAATTATCAAAATATCTGTGGTGAAGTTACATGGAAGTGAGGAAATTGTCAATTGAACAGATTTTCTCCAATAATGAGTTACAGCTATATTGTGGAGATGCAATTGAATATACTCGTGCTTTAGCTGGAAATCTAATTCAAAGTGTTGTTACAAGCCCAACATATTGGGGCAAAAGGCGGTTTACTTCCGATACCAGGGAATTCGGAAGTGAAAGCCTTGAGTCCTATGTGGAGAAGAATGTTGAATTGTTCTCACTGATCCTGGACAAATTGAAGAAGGATGGTTCTCTATATATAGTCATTCAAGACACTTATATGGGCAGTGGTGTTTCAAGATCACATCATAACCATTGGATTAGTGGAGAGAAGTTCCGCAGAGTAGGCATCGATTCTAACGGGCAGGGTAATACTAGCTCTGTTACAGCACATCACAAAGTAATTAAGAACAAGTCACTTAGTGGAATTCCCTATAGAATAGCGCTCAGTCTCGTAGATATGGGCTATATCTGGAGAGAACAAATAATATGGGAAAAACCAAATCCAATGCCTGAAAATGTTAAAGACAGAACCAGACAAAGCATGGAAACAATTCTTCACTTTGTTAAAAATGGAAAATATAAATTTAACCCAGAACCTTACACGGTAAGTACAAAGAGCGGAAAAAAGAGGATGGATAATCAGGTGTGGAACTATGCCCCACAGCCTAGAAATGGGCACACAGCAACATTTCCGCCCAGTATGGTAAAGAGATTGATGCTGGCCAGCACAGATGAAAGTGATACTATCTATGATCCATTTCTTGGTTCAGCAACAATGATGAATTTAGCTTTATCTTATAATAGAAAATTCATCGGGTGTGATATTAATAAAATATTTGTTGAACAGGCAAGAGAAAACTATTTGAAAAGGATTGAACTGAAATCGGAAAATCAAAACGATAGTGAAGAGTCCTCTACTTCTTCAAATCAGAAATATCCTGAAAATTTGCCTGAATAATTGGGTATTTTTCTGGATATGCTAAAGCACACACTTTGCATTTTTGCGTCTTACAACTTACACACATCCTATTTTTTTCTTGATTTACTTCAGCTGAAAGTAATTGATAATTTTCAATTTTGTTATCTCCTCCGGCAAAGAGTGGAATTCTATGATCATATGCAGGACTTATTAGTCGGTTCATAAATTGGGAGTTTTCCACTGATTTCTCATTTAGTTTTATGCCCGTTATATTGCATTTTCCATTGAAATTATTGAATATTTTGTCCTTGTCCTTTTCATTCAAATTAGTTCGGGAATCGACAGATGAAAGATCAATAAAAGTATCAGGATCCGATGGCTGATATTGGTTAAATAGTGTATCTAGCTCTAATCTTGCCATGATAACGTTTTTTGTGCCTCTCTTCTCAGATACGAAGCCTTGAAAACCGTCAGTCAATTTTAACTCTGAATATGCTTTATTTGGGTCACTATAATCACTATCAAGATCATGGAGATTTAGATAGTCTGGATATTTATCTATAAGTTTCTTAAGTACAAAGAAAGCTCTTTTTTGTTTTAATTTAAACCTGAGTTTACGATTTTGTTGATTAGATATCTCTATCTCTTTGTTTCCAAGGATAATATAAGTATAGTCATTCTTTCCCAATTTTTTCTACCTCTTTCATTCCAGCCTCGCCCCGCAGTGCATGCAATATTGTGCTTCCTCTGGATTCTCATAGTTGCATGATATGCATATCCTTGTTTTTCCCCTGTAATGCATCATCATCTGCTGGACCTGCGGGTATGTCCATGCCGTTTTGACGTGCCAGCAATCGTACGAATTGTCATGTTCGCACCATAACCGGAAATTCCCCCCGCCGTTCCGCTTTATATAGATATTGAAAATCCTTGACGGCTTGCCTGGAATCAGTTCCTGGACCGTGACATGGTCATCTGATACGTTGACATGGTAGAGGAGGGAAATGTGCTTTGCCTTTTCAACCTCCTCATCAGTAAGGGGGAGATCCAGCATCTCCTCCTCAGAAGGTTTTCCCTCTGCCACATCCTGTGCTTCCTGAAGTTTTTCGGCTACCGCCCGTCCTTTATCTGTGAGAGAAAGAACAAATTTTCTGTTATTTTGTCTATCCTCATGTTTTATGATATAACCCAAAGTTTGGAGTTCTAAAATATTATATCGCAAAACATCATAACTTGAAATAACGGATTTTAACTGTGTCATCATTTTCGAACCTTCAAGTAAGGTCGTTAAAATTTTACCCTTTTTGGTACCAAGCAAATCATTCATTCCACATTTATAATAAAGAATGATTTAATATAATTTCTATGATTTAATTGTGCTTAATATGGAATGATAAAAAAATTAATATATTAGTTTATATTATTCCAGATATGGAAAGAATAATTAAATTCAAACTATTGCAAAAAGTTGAACAAAATGGAAGGATAACTTTCCCTGCAGAGTTCAAAAGGAAATATGGGATACAGAAAGGCGATTATGTTGAGGTTGAAATCTTAAAAATAATCAGATATGAAGAGGTGCCGGCATGATACTTCATATCCGGGGGCAGAAATATTATATAAATCTCCCCACACAAAAATTTTTAGTAATGATTCCGGGGAATCCCTATGAATATATGTGCAAAGAGCACAATATTGTAGGGTTAAGGAGAAAAATACTGTTGCATATCGAAGATGAGCATAAAGACAGGCTGCAGGTGGTCTAATGATATTTCCTACATTCAGGCTGGGAAGGCACTACGGGAAAACCGTCAGATTTCAGGATGTTTTTGGCGGAACGCATACAGGCATTATTGCCTATGACGGGGAGCTGGTGATTCTTGACAGGGAATGCAAGTATAGCCCCAGTGAAATAAAAAATTTCGAGGTGGTGCAATGAAAACAAGGAATGCAAATTTAATATGGAATAACCGCTTTGCAGTTTCACTGACAGCGGGATTTACAATATTTCTATTTATTGATGTAATATATAATAATGGCTTTGCGGAATTTTTGGCATCGGTATTATTTGGCATGATATTAATCGTACTCATTCTTAGAGTTGTCGGGGAGAAAAATGAGCAGTAATATAATACCCACTATACCCAATCCAATATATAGTCTCGTTAAAAATGAAACACTTTGCTTAGCAAGGACTATGGTTGGATATGGGAGCTGGCCGAATATCACGACGTATGAAAAGTACATGACAATAAGAAATAAAACCCCAGATGACTTACCCATTCTCAATATTATTCACCATTTAAGTATAAAAGTAGTTGTAATAAAACTTTCGCTGGCACCGAGTAGGACCGAAATGAAATGCGTATTCTGTGGAAGTGAACTGGGAAATGACATCGTGAATATGTATGGGATAAAAGCCCATAGAAGCTGCTTTGAAAAAAAATTACACCAGTACCTAGAGGTGAAGCCAAATGAATAAGAAAAATATGATAAAACTGGAAATGAATGGAGAGAAATTCAAGGTCGAATATGGCCTTCTTGGGCTGTCAAAGATCAAGGGGATCATACAGGAGGAACAGAAGAGCCTGGAACCTGCCAAAAAAAGGACTATGGCGATGGCTGCCATAGAAAAGAGGGTGAAGTAATGAATCCATTTGATGATCAGGGCATGCTGGTCAGACTGCCTGGTGCCAATTTAACTGCAATGGATTCCCGCCACTTTATCAGGGAATGCCCTAAATGTGGCCATAAATGGATATCAAGGGCTGTGGCAAAGCAGCCTGTCAGATGCAGAAAATGTGGAGAGATGACTTATGAATGAGGAATACTTGGAATACTTGGAATACTTGGATTACTTGTACGGGTTGTATGAGGATATCACTAGGTATCTTAACAAAAAAGACAAGGTGGCCGATACCGCAAAAAGGCAGATGATATTCGACAAAGTGGCCACACCATATTATTACTGGGTAAGGGAAACCAAGGAGAAAAAGGAAGGATCGGCATTAAAAATCAACATATCTGCTCTCCTGGAAAATGCTAAAAATAAGTATGGCCTGACGGCGACAAAATCGGGGCTGAAAGTATCAAAATTTCTGGCTGCCGAGGAATTTAAAGCCCTGGTTGGAGTTATGCGTGCATGCGGGTATGAATACGGCAGGGAGGAAAGGGAATTTAGCAAGGTGGTTGTAAATGAACAGTGATTTTATGGGATATTTAGAGGAGAAATACGCTTTAAAAACCCAGTCGAACTATACCCGCTCTATCAAGTTCCTTGAAAAGAAGGGAATAGACCTGGACAACAGGGATTCCTTCAAATCCTGGCTCATACAGCAAAAAAACAAAGGCATGAAGAATATTACAATAAATATGTATATGAAGGCCTATAACGTATATCTGGATTTCAAGAAGCAGCCGAGAATGAAGCCCTTGAAGTCTTTTGACGCTGTGAAAAGGAACAGGGCATCAATGGAGACATACCAGGAGCTGATAAATTCCTGCAGGGGCTATACAGCTCCCAGGGACAGGCTCATGATTGAGGTACTCTTCAAAGGTGGGTTGAGGTACAAGGAAATGATATCCCTGGCTATCGATGATATCACGCCTGAGAAAATTGTTGTCCAGAATGGGAAGAACCAGAAATATAGGGAGGTTCCAACCTTCCCAACAGTGTACGAGTCGTTCCTGAAATATATGAAATTCAGGAATGAAATACTCAGGAACAGGAATACGAAAATGCTTTTCATTAACAAATATGGTGAGCCCATGACCCCTGAAGGAGGGAGGAATGCCATATATTCGATTGCCGCACGGGCAAAAGTGGCCTTCTCACCCCACCAGGCAAGGAGGTTTTATGCCAGGTACCTCTATGACATGGGTACACATCCGGAGTTAATCCAGCAGCTCATGGGCCATGAGAAACTGGACACTACACTGGTTTACATCCAGCCTGATGCGGAGGATGCATTTTCGGCGTTGCGCAAGAATATGAAAAGGCTTGATTTTACTGCCTCGACAAAAAATAAGAATACAACCAGGGATATATCCAACGCCCCGAACGGGATTTGAACCCGTGTCACAGGCTCGACAGGCCTGTATGATAGGCCGCTACACTATCGGGGCAACCTAGTATTCCCGTAATTCTATCGTTTTATTTAAACATTTTT
>JAKAAK010000237.1 GCA_021797025.1 Thermoplasmata archaeon | reverse complement strand
ATCAATTACATTTGAAAAGAAAGAGATCCAGTCCGATCCTGTAACGGATTCGTTGGTTCCATTATAGTTATACTCTACGGAAGGGAGAGAGGATGGTGCTGGTGGCAATGTTACGGTTGATGCTGAAGAGGTAAACGGTGCCATTATCATAACGAGCGAAAGGACAACGATTATTACTGGTAAATATTTTTTCATTTGTCCTGTATATTAATTTGGGTTTAAAATCTTTTTCTTCTAAATACCTGTTATTACTAAAAGGATTCATGAAATTGTCCCTATTTTAATCTGAACGTGTGGAATCTCACGTGTTAGTGTGGAGAAGGAGGTCACCATTAACTATATTAAGCAAGATTGATTTTTGTGAAATGTATGGTATTCGTGGGAAAAAAAATATTTGCTATGGCACTGGTCTTTGTGTTTTTATTTTCGTCACTGGCAATTTCGGGTATGAACGATAAACCGGCGATTACCGCCGTGAACACAGATTATACAAATAACTGTACATCGCCGGTTCTACTTGCATATATTCCTTCTAACTTGCACCGGTATGTGGCAAACGAACTCGATGATAGTAAAATTCCTTATAGTTATTGTGGAAATCTTTTAAATGTTAATTATACATATAAGCAGGGAACAGTTTCATCCCTCTTCAGCATGCTGAATAAAACCATGGGGATAAACTATTTTATATTTAATAGTTCAGATGATTTTTCCTCCTGTGTGGAAACACCGTCTTATCGAGCAGAACCATATACCCCGGCGGATATATATAATGCATATGATATGAATTATGTACACAATGAAGGTTATTATGGAAACAATACTACCATAGTGATAGTTGATGCATATGGTGACCCGACCATAAATTATGATGTAAGTGCATTTGATAATCTTACAGGTCTGCCTTCAATAAACCTTAATATATCCACACCTAAGGGTGCAATAACTTCAACTAACAGTGGATGGGCTTCTGAAACGGCCATAGATGTGGAGTGGTCACATGCAATGGCACCCGGAGCAAAAATAGACCTTGTGCTTTCTCCAGATGATGGCCAGATACTTCTTGATTCTGTGGAATATGCTGTGAGCCATCGCCTGGGTAACGTAATATCCCTGAGCTGGGGAGAGCCTGAAAGCAAGATGACTACATCTGAATTAGCTTCTCTGAACAGCATATATAAACAGGCTGCAGAGGAGAATATCACAGTGGTAGCGGCCTCGGGGGATAACGGGGCCAATGATGGGACATCGGCACCCACGGTAAATTTTCCAGCTGCAGATCCATATGTTCTTGGAGTTGGCGGCACTAAGCTTTCTGAAAGCTCTGATGGTAAATATACCCAGACTGCCTGGGGAGACTCAGTGGATGGGAGTGAGCAGGCCAGTGGTGGAGGTTTTTCATCCTATTTCAGTACACCTTATTACCAGATTGCTCCAAATTATACTGAAACACTGAGAGGAGTACCGGATGTTGCACTTGACGCAGATCCAAATACAGGTGTACTAACCATTGTATCAGGTCAACAGTATACTCTTGGTGGCACTAGTATTGCAACACCTATGTGGGCAGGAATCATTGCAACAATGGACCAGTACTATAACACATCATTGGGATTTGTTAATCCACTATTCTATAAAATATCGGATACAAAATATTATGCGAATGCATTCACACAGATTACTTCGGGGGGAAACTATGGATATGATGCGGGACCCGGTTGGAATCCTGTAACAGGGCTCGGGACGCCTTTAATAAGCAATCTTATCAACGATACAGGGATTATCCTCAACGGATATGGAACAGTTGCAACGTTCAATAATACATCATACGCTACCGGAATTACTGTCAGTATAAATGTTGCTGGTAACTCAGTTGAACAGTATAATGGAAGTACATTTTACTATGCAGGCTTCTATGACAATTCAAAAAATTATATTGAATTTGGGATTTTTGCCAACGAAACCGGATATTACTACCAATACAGCATATACGAAAATGGAACCATGACTGCAGGATCGATTAATGGAGGTTCTGACCATGCTACCATAGGAGTAACAGTATCCGGAAGCGAGATAGAATTTACAGCAAATGGTAGCATTGTTAAAGAATTTAATATGCCAGTTGCCTTTGAGGGAAATTACAGGGCAGCAGTAGGATCACAGCAGGATAATGCAAAAATAAATTTTGTGAACATACCCCCAGGCACCTTCAGTAAGATAAGCATTACCAATGAAAGCGAAAAAATACACTATACGGGTATTTACCAGTATGGATATAGCGAGATGGGCAAATCATATAGCAATATTACATTTTCATATAACAATTCTACAGGTATTCTAACGGCCGGGCAGGGAAACGAAATCAATGAAATGATAGATGGAACATCTGGACCGGTGCATATTGATTATTCTATAATTTTCGGAGTGAAATCTGTACTTACATTCACACTGAGCAACGGTGCCAGTGCAACATATTCGGTAAATGGCAGCAGTTCAACCTCAAGCACTCAAACACTCAGTGAAGGGTACCACAGCGTTGTGGCTGAGCATGATGGGAAAACAATATCCCGTGAAATCTATGTTCCAGATATAAAAACAGAAACCATTACCGTGAATTATACACCATCATACGCTAATCCTGAATATAACTTGATTATTGATGGTTTCTTCAAATATTCAGGCAATTCCAAAACTGTTAACGTGTATGAGATGGATGGCAATAATTTTGCAAATGTAAGTGCTTATGGATATGCTTCAGCCTCTACTACTGGAAATACAATCACCTCTATTACCATGAATCCAGAAAAAGTCCTCCTAAATGTATTTGTATCAAACGGTGAGGTTAAAGCTCTATTCAATGGAAAAAGCACCATGAATAATGGTGGGTGCCACTTTTTAAATATTAAGCCGGGAACGGTAAATATAACGGTAAGCAAATCAGGATATTCAACCTATGAAAAAACCATACAGCTAACGCCTGGAGAAAATAAAAATCTATATGTGCTTTTGATGCCAGTAAACCATAGCCTGAAAGAGATCACAGGAAAAGTTGAGAATACACAGTATAAATATAATCTTAGCAATGTAGAAATAATATATAACAACACAATTGCGGGTTATACAAATCAATCCGGGCAGTACATATTATTTGCACAGAAGTCTGTTAATATAACATTAAATGAATATCTATACAGCAATGGGACTGTCATTGTGTCTCCTGGAAATAACCCTGTAATTTACATGAGCCCGGAAAATGTATCCATAACTGTTATAAGCTTCAAAATTACATACAGTATTCCACTGGGGTTCTATTATGCCTTTGTATCCTGGGACAGGTATCCACTGGACAACTTCGGAGAATATGTTATAGCTTATTCCAATAATTCGCTAATGCTGAATGCACATACTGAAGTTATTTCATCCAGTGGCACAGATTTTGCGTTTATACCCGGGATGACTCCTGGAAAGACATACTATGTTATAGTAGATGCTTATTCCTCAAACGGATCTTTCATATCCTCCAATGAGGTGTCGGTCCATTACAGCCTTATTTCTTATTTGATCAATTTTCTAATTTTCCTTGGTTTGATCAGCTATATAATTTTTATAATTCTTTACTTTATGCGCAGGAAGAAGAGGAAAAAGGCACTGGAGGACTGGGAAGAGGAATATTTTAAACAGTAACTAAAATTATTATAAATCTTTTAGTATTTCCTTTCTTGCAGTATCCATGTTCTTTAATTTTTCATAGCCGGTTTCCACTGACCTTGTTCTCAGACCACAATCAGGATTTACCCTTACAAGATCCGGTGGCATGATATCCAGAACGTAATTTATCCTGTCCTTTATCAGTTTTACAGGTTCTATATAATCAATATGTACATCCGTTACACCAAGTCCGATGAATTTTTTTCTGGTATTGAGCTGCTGGAAATACTTCAACTCCTCATAACCCGGGCGTGACGCATCGGAAGTCCCTGCTTCTAGACTGTCCCTGTTGGCAAATTCCAGATTTAAGCCTTCTATTTTAATGTCATTCATTACATCATAAAGCATCCTATAATCAGTACTGTAGCAAACATGGATGGTAAATTCACAATTTTGGATGCCTTCTACTGATTTATTGAGTGAATCAACCACTATCT
>JAKAAK010000029.1 GCA_021797025.1 Thermoplasmata archaeon | reverse complement strand
CAGTAACCTTCAATGGCGTAAATCAATCATCAACAACCTCAACAGTAGTATTCACCGGTATAACCAACGGAACATACTCTTACACAGTATCCAGTGTATCAGGCTATACATTATCTTCATCATCAGGTACAGTAGTAGTAAAAGGAAGCAATATTACTCAGTTAATAACATTTACTCCAGTGAAGGTCGTAGTAAGTAAATATAATGTAACATTCACAGAAACAGGATTATCATCGGGCACAACATGGTCTGTAACTCTAAACGGAACAACATTATCATCAACAACTAACACTATAATATTCTCAATGCCCAACGGAACATACTCTTACACAGTATCCAGTGTATCAGGCTATACATTATCTTCATCATCAGGAAACATAACAGTCAAAGGGTCGAATTATACTCAATCAATTATATTCAAACCAGTGAAGGTTACAGTAAGTAAATACAATGTAACATTTACAGAGACAGGACTAACAAAAGGAACAACATGGTCTGTAACTCTAAACGGAACAACATTATCATCAACAACCTCAACAATAGGATTCACCGGTATAACCAACGGAACATTCTTATATACAGTATCAACATCAAATAAAACCTATGAACCTTCTTTATATTCAGGTTCTATTACAGTAAGTGGAAAGGATATATCTAAATCAGTTACATTTACAAAAGTTAAATATACAGTTACCTTTAGAAAAACAGGATTATCGTCAGGCACAACATGGTATGTGAATTTAACAAACGGCATGAGTTCAGGTCCTATAACAAGTTCATCATATTCATTTTCTTTAACTAATGGAACATACTCATATACTCCTTCACACATAAATAACTACTATGTGGTCAATGGTACATTCATAGTTAATGGTGTGTCACAGAATATTTCTGTAAATTACCTAAAATATGCCCATCTTTCAATATCAGTTACACCATCATCTGCGTTGATATCAATCAATGGTTGTAATATTACACTTACAAATGGCAACTTCTCAGAATATCTTATGCAGGGATATTACTACATAACTGTAACCAATTCCAGCTATAAACCCTATACAAACCTTGTATATCTATCCTTAAACAAAACGTACAGCTATAACATATCATTAACGCCCATAACAGTATATGGATACCTTACAGGAACAGTATTGCCAGGAAATGCAACCATAACAGCCAATGGAGTAGGAATACCTGTAATGAATGGATACTTTAATGTATCACTAGCACCTGGAACATACTATATTACAGTAACAGCACCGGGATACAATGGAAACATATCGGTAGAGAAGATAACGAAAAACAGTGTAACACCATTGACAGTAACATTATCAAAGTTAAAACCTGCAGTTAAAAGCATAACAGTATCAGGATATATATCTAATATCAATGCATCAGTGACAGTAAACGGAATATCGGCGTATGTCAATTCCACAGGCTATTATTCCATATCAGTGTCATCAGGCAATGTGGTAATATCTGCATATGAATCAGGATATTATCCTTATTCAAGAACTGTAGACCTTACAACATCACAATCAATAAATATAACATTGGTAAGAGAGCCAGCTGCAACAACTACAGTAATAGTAAACAGTACAGTATCATCCGGATACAATGTTACTGTAACCAACCTTACTACGCACAATGGATACATATCAATGGATTACAATGCCACAGTAAATGGAATAGTAACAGTACTTCTTCCATATAACCAGATAAGGAATGCAACAATAGCAGATATACTGTCAAGCAAGGTATACATAGATGGGAAATCATATACAGATTTCACCATAACAATAACATCAAGTGGTTCAGCAATATTAACAGTATACAACCTTGCAGGAGACCCTGCACTTTACTGGAAGTATTCACCTGCAGCCTCTCTTCCACAGTACTATAATGTAACATTCACGGAAACAGGGTTAAAGTCAGGAACATCATGGGCTGTAACCATGTACGGGACAACACTATCATCCACAACTAGCACTATAACATTCTCTATGCCCAATGGAACATACTCATACACAGTATCCAGTGTCTCAGGCTATACATTATCACCTTCATCAGGAAATATAACTGTCCATGGTTCCAATACTCCCAAATCAATAACATTTACACACAATACATCGAAGAAAACACCATTCACATTATCACCACTTGAACTCTATGCCATAATAGGTGCGGTTGTTGCTATTGCTGCAATAGGTGGGGCATTTATGTTTATAAGAAGGAGAAGATAATTTATATTTTTTATTTTTGTTAATATTAACGTATATAACGTTCTAAAATACCGTATTTAAATATTATTTAATTATTCTATTAAATAAATAAAAATTCATGATATCCTAAAAATCATAAATTTCTTGAGTCTGGTAATATTGGTACTAACGTTAAACTCCCAAGTATTATATTGAAAAAGTCAATTCTGTATATAATCAATAAATCTTTCAATTATGGTGATGTTAGGATGATAGGTTATGAAATATTTAATAAAACATTAAAAAATCTCGGGCTTTTTCCTGTTTTCGGTAATCCTGGAACAACTGAAATGCCAATGCTTGAGGGCGTAGACAATGATAATTATGTGCTGACACTGCACGATTCTATATCCATGGGCATGGCCGATGGAAGGGCACAACTAACCAGAAAGCCATCTATTGCAAATCTGCATAGCATCCTGGGCATAGGCAATTCAATGGCATTTATTTATTCAGCATACGTACATAAAATACCTGTAATCATTACCGCAGGGGAACAGGATAACAGGCACATTTTTTATGATCCGCTGCTTTCCGGAAACATAAATGATATGGTCTCAAAATATACAAAGTACAACTTTGAAATAAGATCAGCAGATGACATCGAAAGGTCACTTAGAAGAGCCTATATAAGTTCTATGACACCGCCATATTCCTTATCTTTCCTGGGATTCCCGATGGATACGCTTGGACAGGATTCCTCGTTCAAAAACTCAGATAGACCTTACGTAAATAATGAAGTTTTCGATGAAGGTGCTGTAAAAGAGATCGCTAATGAAATTAATAATTCCAGGAATCCGGTAATGGTATCCGGATACGAAACAGACCTGTACGGTGGAATAGAATACGCAAAGAAATTTGCCAGTAAATTGCACATTCCTGTTTTTGCAGAGCCATTTGCAAGCCGTGCTTTCTATGATTCAGATGATCCTTATTACGCAGGGGATTTGCCACCTGTAGCAGAATTAATAAATGAAAAACTTTCTGATTATGACCTTATACTATTAGTAGGTGGGGACATCAATTTATACCCTTATTCGGATGCTGGCCTTCTTCCAGAAACGCACGTCATCAAAATAGGCTTCGATATTTCTGGCAAAATAGGTGATGCATATTTCATGAATCCTGCTATATTTCTCAAGGAATCCCTGAAGTATATAAATTCCAGAGATGGAGAACATATTCCGGAAAAACCCGGCATAGACAAGAATTCCCAGATTCAGAGAGTAATGTTGAAAATAAGTAAAACCTTTGCAGGATACATTATATCAGATGAGTAGATTTCTGCATCACCTTTTCTGAGGAATATTATCGGATACAAACAGGATTCCTACTTTCTTGGTAAATCCGGGCAGATTGGATGGGCATTACCTGCTGCAGCAGGGATGGCAACTGTAAATGCCAAGGTACTGTGCGTAATAGGCGATGGTGCTTTTATGTACACATCACAGACGCTGTGGACCATAAAAAACTATAATTTGCCGGTTAAGCTGATAATACTGGATAACCACGGTTATGGCATACTGAAAAAATTCCAGGAGGTTAACTACAATAATACCAGCAAATACCTTTCATTTAAAATTGACCTGAAAACCGTCGTTGAATCATACGGAATAGATGTAAAGGAAAATGATGAGTCCATGAATGATATCGAATGGCTCAGGTCACATGATGGTCCTGCTGCACTCATAATAAGAGTGGATAAACCCTATGGTTATAATTTATTTAAAAAATAACCCATTTTTATTTTATAACCTTTCCACAGTTTTTTTCAGAACATTATATCCATTTATAAGGTCATTGTCTGATGAATATTCTTCGATGGTATGGCTCCTTCCGTTATGCGATGGTATAAATATCATTGCTGTGGGCACAACACGGTTCATATACTGTGCATCATGCCCCGGCCAGCTGTAGAGATATTTATATTTCAGATTCAGGGATTTGCAGGTTTTTTCTATCTCTTTTTTCATGTCCTCATCAAATATTGTTGTTTCCGTTATCCACTGTCTTTTATACTCCAGTGAAACACCTTCCTCATCGGCTATCTTTTTTGCTATTTCTCCGCCCATGGATGAATATTCCTCCGCAATCGATTTCTCAGGGCTTCTTGTATCAAGGTTCAATTCCACCTTTCCGGGTATAACATTGTATGCATTCGGAAAATTATTCAATTTCCCTACAGTCATTACAAGTTCTTTACCGGATTCCCTTGCAAGGTCTCTCACGGCCACATTGAATCTGGATGCAGCCACTAATGAATCCTTCCTGACCTTCATGGGTGTAGGTCCCGCCTGATTGGACTCACCGGTGAATACTACATTGTTTACAACCATAGTTACTATGCCTCTGGGTATTCCGATTTAATATCCTTCCAGTTCGAGTACCGGTCCCTGCTCTATATGCAATTCAAGGTATCTCGATATGTCCTGATTCTTGACTCTATTTTCTATAGAGCCCATATAACCGGATTTCTCCAGCGCCTCGCCGAAGGTTATTCCCGTACTGTCTGTTCTTGAGTATGTAAATTCCTTTGTAAAAACTCCTGTGGACATTCCTGATCCCAGTAGTGATGGCTGGAATCTAGATCCTTCTTCATTGGTGAAATCAATTGCAGTTATTTTTTTATTAGAAGATGCCAGACCATCTTTCAGTAACTGCATTGCAGACATTACTCCATAGAAGCCATCAAACCTTCCACCGTTTGGAACAGAATCCATATGGGACCCTATTGCAGTGTTATCACCGGAACCCAGTGAACCGAATATTAATCCCGCATCATCATGGTCAATTTCTGCATTGACTTTCCCCATTTCCTCCTCTAAATTTTTCCTGGCCTTTATGTCGTAATCATTCAAGGCTAGCCTGTTTACGCCCTTCTCGGGGTCCCACCCAACAGATGTTAATCTGTGGAACATTTCAAGAAAACTTTCCTGTGGCATTGTTATTCACCTTTCAAATAGTATGACTATGCGATCCATCCTTAATTTTTTTGCTATTAAAAGGATACAGATGACATTATAATACAGAATCAAGCTTTCAGGTATATTTCCATAACATCTATCTTAAATATCATTATAATATCATTAATTATGGTGCTTTATGCTGAAGATATAATGAGAAAGGACTGCCATATTGTGGATGGAAATATGGATGCGCTGAAAGGTTCTAATATAATGGCAGAAAAACAGCAGGGTTTCCTCATAATAGGCAATGGAAAGATTCCGGAGGGAATAGTTACTGAATGGGACTTTATAAATAAAATAACATCTAAAAGTAAAGACCCCCAGAAAGTATTATTGAGGGAAATTATGACAAGTCCATTAACATCGGTTCCCTCGGATACGCCCATGGAGAAGGTTGCAAACCTCATGGCAAAAAATGGGATCAGGCGTTTACTGGTAATTGATAATGGTGAAATATCCGGTATAATAACATCTAGGGATATACTGAAATTCTTCAGTGATTATGTATCAGATATGGTGGAAATAGCATCCAAATTTGGAATAAGATAATTATTTTATGCCTTTGACGCTTCTAAATTTTTCCTTTTTGTTTTATTGTCTCTTATATTGACCCCCACTGAAAGCATTATGAGAAATGCCATTGGAATCAGTGTTACATATATTGCTATTTTTATTGTATACAGATCTGAAATCAATCCGAATATAAATGGTATTACAAAGGCTATTACATCCATAATAAGCAGGAATACGGAATAAACAATGTTCATATATTCCATATCAACACTTTCAGCTATATATGAGGTGGATAGGGGAAATATGGACCCGTGTGGAAACCCGAGAATCAGGAGGGCAGCGATAAACATCACTATTCCAGTATCGATTCCGACAAGTATATACCCCAGTATGCTTGCTGCAAATGCTGCATACATCAGGTATTCCTTGTTCCTTACCTGTCTTACAGATAGAATTACCCTTGAAAGGAAAGAAACTCCGTAAAACAATGCAAGGAGGTAAAGGAATGTGCTGGGAGCAATGCCATCATATTCTCTGCCAATTATACTTCCATAGGTTATCAGCAGAATGAATGGAAATGCGTATGATATATTGCCGAACATTGCAAATAAAACCTTTCCCTGGTGAAGTGATGTTGATGCCCTGGAAATGATTTCCCTGAATGACCTTGTTTTGGTTGATTTTGCCGGTATATGTATTCTTCTTGATAGGAAGAACATGATAATAGATGATGCCACTGCAATAAAGAAGAAAATGACAAAGGCATACCTTACATCTATGGATGAAATGACAAGGCCCTCTACAAGCACACCGAAGATTAGGCTCAGTGATAGTGATGCAGTATAGGCTGCAATATACCTATCCCTGCTTCTGGGAGGTGCTATTGCGTTGGTGATTGTCATTAATAATGGCTGGACAACTCCCATGGAAAGGCCGGTAACAGCGGATAATACAAATACCTCATAAACATTGCTGGAAAATATATAGAAGAATATGCCCAGAGTCATAACAGCCAGGAAGACAAAAACAACACTAGGCGTTTTATCAACACTGATTCTGCCATTCACAAATATGTTAGAAACCATGCCACCGATACCGTAAAGCGTGGCTGTTAGGCCAACAAAGAGTACATCTGCGTTTATTACATACTTGGTAAAAATAGGTACAACGGTCATGAGCATATTTGTTGACGACCTCATGGTGAATGTAACGGAAAGAAGCATTATCATGTTTATTAACAGAAGTTTATTTCCCGGGTTTTTCACCTTTAGTTTATTACTAAAGGTTATTTAACTTTTTAATTCCATTTTCTTCGAAGTTCAATCCTCCGGTATTCCTGGCAACAATAAAAAGTGCAAGGGAAACAATACGGAATGCCATTAATACCTTCCCATGTGCCCATAAAACACCCTAAATTAGCATATCGATTTTATTATTATCTTATAATAAAATTTTATCAGTTGACATATCTAATATAAGTCCTAAAGGTTGCATTATCTCAACGCCAATTATTACATCAAAGTCTAAATTTTTCAAACATGCAAATTCAGCACCGGTATCAAACAATGCCTCAATTTTTTTTTGACCTTTTTGTACCAATGACCTTTATTGTTTCTTTTATTAACCATATTTTAATCGGTTATGGGATTTCAGTAAATCCTGTTATTTTACCATCTTCGTCATTAATATTTAAATAATAGTACTTTACCAGAGTCATAGTTAACTCTGATTTATCCTCGTTCAATTTAACGTACTGTGATAATGGAACACTGTAAGAAATTAAAATGTTCCAGGATTTTCCACTCTCGTTAGGAACTGCTGCTGTTATCCTGAACTCTCTTACGCCGAACTGCTCATTCACAAAACTCTCGACAATAGTTCTTATTCTCGATATTTTTAATTTCACTAATTTTAATATCAGTTTTTAATACTTAAATTTATTTTGTTTAAATCGTAGGATTCTGGACTATATCCAAAATGAGCAAATATAGTATGTTAAAAGTGTTTCATTTTATAGCCCCCATACTAAATATTATAATTTAGACACTGTATAATCGAAACGACAATAAGAAACCAATATAATTTTTATCAATTATCAAAGTTTTTATTATTTCGTTGAATAGGTATCTATGACAAAGAAAGTAGCAGTAATAGGATCAGGAATAATGGGACAGGGCATATCACAGGTATTCATCAGGCAGGGATTTGATACCCTGCTTATAGATATTAGTGAAGATATTCTAAAGAATGCCAGGAATAGCATAGCTGATGGTAAATTCGGTCTGGCAAGGCTGGTACAGAAGGGGACTATAACAGAGGATCAGAAAAACAATTACATGAAAAATCTAACAACCTCAACTGATTATGGGAAACTAAGTGATAGGGAATTTGTTATAGAAGCAGTTCCTGAAATTATGTCACTTAAACTGAAGGTCATGGAAAGCATTGAAAAAAATATTCCAGAAAATGCGATTATAGCATCAAATACTTCTGGGATCATGATCTCTGAAATCGGAATGAATATTAAAAATAAAAGCAGATTACTGGGCATGCACTGGTTCAACCCTGCACCTGTAATGAAGCTCATAGAGGTAGTTAAAACACCCTTTACTTCTCAGGATGCATTGAATACAGTAATTGACATGGCAAAGTCTATGGGGAAGGAACCGGTAGTTGTTAAGGATTACCCGGGATTTTTTACCACAAATTTTGTTCATTCCTGGCTTGTTGCATCCCTGAGAATGTATGAGAAGGGAATAGCCAGCATGGAGGATATAGATAAGATGGCAAAGCTCGGATTCGGGTTTCCCATGGGCCCCTTCGAGCTCATGGATACAATTGGCCTGGATACAATGAAAGAAATAGGCGATTATTTATATTCAGAAACCGGTGATGAAAGGATGCTGCCTCCACCCATTCTCAAAGAAATGGTATATGCCGGATATAAGGGGAACAGCAAGATAAAAATGAATAGCAAGGGAGGCTGGTACGACATAGAAAAGTCATAAATTTTTTTCAATGACTCTTTTTGCATTGTTGTAAAGCACATCTTCAGCATGGATTCCCAGTTCATCTTTTAGTTTTTCCACAGCATTTATGTCAGAAAAATTGTCGGGTGCAATGGATATGCCCAGAAAATCGGTACCAAGTGCCACATGATTCCATCCATAATGGTCTCCCAGGAAGTTCATACTATCTATAATTCCATCTAGATCCGGCGTTTTCAATGTATCCCTTATTCCCGTAATGCCCAGAACGCCACCTGTATCCACTATTGCTTTTATGGAATCATCATCTATGTTTCTTTTATTATTTTTAATAGTAATGAAATTTGTATGGGAATCGAGAACAGGTTTTTCAGATACCTCGCATGCCTCCAGTATTGTCTTTTTTCCTGCATGGGCAAGGTCTATTATTATTCCACTGGAATTGCATATTTTTATAAGTTCTTCTCCATAACCGGTTAAACCGTAATCCTTTTTTGAATAGCATGAAGATGCAAATTTAGTGTCAAAATTCCATGCAAGGCCGAGATTTCTCAAACTCAGATCATGGAATATAAGAATATCTTCAGGCGTATTCAGCACATCAGTCCCTTCCATGGATATGAGAAAATTCAGGCCGTTTTTTGTCTCTGGAGTTTTCATTATATTTATATCGTATTTTTCGGCAATGGTTTTATAATAACGCAGTTGTTCATATGCCAATGAAATATCCGGAATTGATTTTTCATTTTCTATTCCGGTTTCCATATATACAAAGGGAAAAACGACTGAAAATACGATACTTCCAGAATACTTTCTCAGCATATCTATGGAGGATTGAAGATTTCCATGGATTACATCCCGGTACATTGAAGAATATGCTATATCCTCATGAAGGTCAATGAATTTCATGAAACTTAAATGTCAGGAACTTAATAACATTATTCCTTATTGATTTCATGATAAATATGATTTACCAGGTCATTGATTATTTCAAAGCCGATTTTCTGGGCATCTTCTGATCCCGGTAATGTAAATATGATCTTTTTCTGATAAATGAATAAAGACGCATCTGACATGTAAGGAAATATGCCGCCAGATTTTTCCCTGAATAATTGCCCGAATCCCGGTACTTCCCTATCAGCTATTTTTCTTAATGATTTTGAAGTCTGGTCAAGCCTCGATATTCCAGTTCCCCCTATGAATATAAAAACATCTGTATTTTCGTAATTTTTGAAGATTTCCGAAAGTATCATGACCTCATCATCTTTTACCAGGCCACGTGAAGCTTTATTGTTCAGGAGATTTTCCATTATATTTCCTGATTGATCATTCTCCATAGTCCTGCTGGTAGATACTGTAATTATACGGTAATTCAGATTATATTTATGATTTTCATGATGTATATGAATCACCTTTTCTTTTATAAATTACACTAATATTTCCGATAGATGTATGGGGATAATTGCCTGTTTCATCCTTTTCAAGATATTTTACCATGTCCCATATTGTCAGAAGGGCTACCTGAACGCCGTTGAGTGCCTCCATTTCCACTCCTGTCCTGTAAATTGCCTTGACCCTGCATGTTACAGTTATTTTTGATTCCTTTATTTCAAAGTTGAAATCTATGGACATTACCGGTACAGGGTGGCAGTATGGTATTGTTGATGATGTGTTTTTAACCGCCATTGTTCCGGCTATTTTGGCAGTTTCAATGGTATCTCCCTTTTTTACCATATTTTCTTTTATTAGCTTTATTGTCTCCTTCTCCAGTGTAATTGTTCCTGTGGCCATGGCCTCGCGGCTAACAATATTTTTATCTGTAATATCTATCATAAGATACTATGTTATTTATGTACTAAAAAGTTTTTAGAAATCTGCACTATAAATAAAATAAACTTAAAAATAATAAAGTAAAAAACATACAATTACTTATTAGCGTTTTACGCTTTCAACTCTGTGATGAAGACTCCCGGAGAACTTCCTAAAGTTCCTTAGGTCCCTGGAAAGCTCCACTGTGTTTGGCTTTAGATAAAAGTCTATGTATTCCACAATGTCCATTTCATTGTCATTTGCCTCGCCTGCAATTTTTGCAATCAGGAACGGCATTATGGTTTTAGCATCCCAGATGGAGAGATCATATTTTCTGAAAACATCAAAGATTTCCTCTGAGACATCGTCCATTCTATTCATAGACTCCCTGGTCACAACCTCACCTGGGTATGAAAATTTGCTTTCCATTAGCAGTCCCTTTTCGTTCTTTTCTGTTTCTTTTATTTCCTTAACCTCTGCCATTTTCATCACCTCTTTCAAGGCATATAGGTTATTATAAACTTCTATAAAAACTTATCGATAATATAACTGAACTATAATATGATTTATCACATTTAATCTAATATTTGTTTGATAATACTATTTAGTTATTCACTATATTTATTATCTACTACATGTTTAATTTAAATATTATATGATATAAATATTAATATAAACGTTTGTTTTGCGATGTTATCATAAAAATTAAATAATAATCTATATGTTAAATTATAACAATCACTAATAATAGTATTAAGATGTTACATATTTAATTGCGTTGGATCTGTTATGTACAATATTAATGTAATTATAAGTCCTATTAATAACAGTATAATTGTTAATAACAGAGAAAAAACTTCTTTTGAAACAATGAGGTAAAAAGATATGGAATATAACAATATATGTATAGTGCATAGAGAAGCGACAATAAACTGGATGGTAGATGAGAACTTAGAAACTATAATGAAGAAAAACAGGTACAGTTCCTGTTATAAATAACGCAATAAAGAATGAATAGCATAAGAGAAGTTGGAAAACAAAGCATGGTAAGATTTAGGAATAATTTGCATACGTAAACTGTTGTGATAGATGTCATAATAAAAAACTCTATAAATACTGCCCTACGATTATTGATATATTCATTAGAATGCTTATTTATCAATATACGGAATATTGTACATGGTCATAATTGTAATGTCATAGGAAACATTATTATATAACATTATTATCGAATTTTAGATGTTTCACTGTATACAGAAAAAACAGGTAATTGTAATTATTAGTATAATTGTCGTATTATTACTAATTTTTGGGGCTTTAGCGCCATTAGGATCAATCTCAGAAAAAACGGATCGGATTCAGGGTCAAACAGCAATGAAGCATTATAGCAAATCAATGTCGACAGTTCGGAAAAATTTAATAAGCTCGACAGACACTGTAGACCCGACTGAATTATATCAAAACGAGCCGGCTCCAATGGGCCTTGCTGATTTCGGAATAGAAAATGCAGGCACATCCAATCAGGCTTATAGATACAACACAACTTCATTTCTCAGTTCTGTCAATATAAATTCTTTGAGCGTTGTAAATAATACCACAAATAATAAATGTATGACCTTTCAGTTTAACCTGAATATGGCATTTTATGATGGGAACAGTTTATATGTTTACTGGGTACAGGACGTTGCCTACGTTAATACAACCTCACATGATATTGCCTTTTTAGACAATATATGGAATTTGACTTCTCAAAGTGCTAATATGCACAATTCTACATTATCAGGAAATGGAACAGTTGGAAACTCATCCGGAACTCATTTCTACTATAGCTATGCAAATAATAGCCTTCCAGGAAACTGCCTTAGTTTAATATATCCTTCTACTATTGATTTTATGGTAAATAGCACAGTAACCAGTAATGGAAAGCCGCAAGTTGATTTCATGTATAACGATGGTTATGGCTGGGTTACTTACGACAGCCCCGTATTTACGTTTGTAAACAATCTTACCGTAGACCTAGGGTTTGTGGTAGACGGCTATACTTATGAACCAGATGGATACAGCTTTTATGATGCTGAGTTAATACTGGGCGGCCCCGGAGATGGATCCTCTACTGTAGATATGAAATCCAATGTGAGTTTGAGTATTCAGTACTGGAACGGTCATAATTATCAGGAAATACGAAGTGCTTATAATTTTGGGACAGACACAGCTGAAACTATAGCAAACGTTGTATCATCCGGATGTTATTATAAATCTAATGGAACAATTTTTGAAAGCATAAATCCAGGACCCGGGCAGCTCGGGCAGGTTTATAATTCCAGTGATATATCAACGCTCAATATTTCAATGCCCCTGGCATCCGGCACCTTATATATCAATGGAACGCCTGAAAAATTTGTAAATGATGAAATAAATATGACTCTTGCTCCGGGTTATTATAAAATGGAAGTTTATAATGGAACTTTGCTATACAAAGAATTTACTATAGAGCTGACAGCTGGAGAGTATAAGAGTATTAAATTAGATCAAACTCTGATAACCTTTACTGAAACCGGGCTTCCATCAGGAACAGAATGGGATGTAAACTTAACTGGTCATTATTACAATTCTTCGAATAATTATATCAGTCTCTATGAATATAATGGCAATTATTCTTATACTATAACAACTTCTAATAATCTATATATTCCTATTATTTCCTCGGGAATATTAAACGCCACTGGAAATCCAATAACGATCCCAGTCACTTTTAAAGAATTAACATACAATGCTACTTTTAAAGAAATGGGATTAAATTCCGGTATATGGAATATAAAAATAGTCGAAGAGAATAGTACCGTTTATAATTCCGGGGCAATAACAGGGCAATCATACACATTCCATCTGACAAATGGAACATACCACTATTCAGCAACATCACTGGATTACAAAAACATATCAGGAGAAGTATATGTAAATGGCAGGAACACAACTGTTTCAATATCATTTGTATTACAGGAATATAATATAACATTTATATCAGCAGGATTACCATCAGGAACAACATGGTATGTGAATTTAACAGATAATAATTCAGGACCAATTTCAGGGACATCATACATTTTTACCCTTACCAATGGTACATATACATTCACAATTGCCACATCAAATCATATTTACAGGGCACCCATATCATCAGGTTCATTCAGGATAAACGGTAAACCTATTTCTCAAAACATATCCTTCTCAAAGGTAACGTTCAATGTAACATTTAAAGAATCTGGATTAAAGTCAGGCATAACATGGAATATTATCCTCAATGGTAAAACATATACTTTAACACATTATTTATACACATTCCAGCTGACAAATGGAACATACCACTATTCAGCAACATCACTGGATTACAAAAACATATCAGGGGAAGTATATGTAAATGGCAGAAACACAACTGTTCCAATATCCTTTGTATTACAGGAATATAATGTGACGTTCATTGAAAATGGATTACCAGCAGGCACATCATGGGTTATAATACTTAATAGTACAGAGGAATCCTCGACGTCTACTACAATATTATTCTTAGAAGTTAATGGTACCTATTCCTATACAGTTAACGGTATATCGGGATATACTGTATCACCATCTGGAAACGTAAAAGTAAACGGCAGCAATATAACTGAAGAAACAACATATACACATAATTCTATGAAAAAAATACCCTTTAATTTGCCAGGTTCGGATATTTATATGATAGGACTTGTATCTCTTATTATAATAGCTTTAGGTGCAGCCATTATAGTAATAAGAAGAAAAAAATAAAACTTTTTATTATATAATATCTACTTATTTTTATCACAATTGCCTTTTCAAATGCTGATATTTTTAAGGCTGCAATTCCTGTTATAACTTAATTTAATATCACTTATGGATAGATGATATTTTAAATCATTCTATTATCTTTAAAAGCTATTTTGAAAATTCATATGACCTTATAAAACACATAATATTACTTTCTATGTTTTTCTTTTCTGGGCGGATGCCAGAGACCCAGTATCTGGCCTTTTGTACCATTTTCTGTATTTCTCTGCCTGATCTTATAGTATTTACCATTGGAATGGTTCAGTATCCTTTTGCTTGCCATATTATTTATATTATATACTTATATAAAATACTTTAGTTTTAAATCTTCCAGATGAACTTATACGATAAAACCGGTACCAATAAATTCAAATGGGAACAGCCCAGACTGGTCGTAAGGAATTTACACTAAAAGCGAATATAACTTTATAAATGTATTTTCTATTTCCATCAATGAGTCTGACACAATCAATGAGTAGATACAAAATGGCATATAAAAATTACAGGCATGTTATGCTTGATTTAGCTACAAAGAAAGAGCATATAAAGATAATAGCCCAGAACGGAAAAGATTCCTTCTGGAACATGCAGAAAACACGCCTTTATGCACTATGTGTTGAAAATAATCTTTGTAATAGCAATCTTGATTTCTTTACCTTCGAAAATTCGATTGTTCCCGGATGCATGAACTTCAAGTATAAATCGGGGCAGCTCTTCATGTGCAACATGGACCAGAACCATAACTTTCTCGGTACCTTCGGCGGCAATGAATATGCATTCCTCAACGTTGCAGATGAAAATGTAATAGATATAGGGAGCAAGGTCGGTGATTCTCCCATATACTTTACATTAAGTGAGTCTAAAACTGTTATAGCTGTCCCGGAGGAATCATTTTATGATACGCTTTCAAAAAACGTGAAGGCAAACGACCTTGAAAAGCGTGTTATTGTAGTCAGATCAACATACTGCAACGGAAAAAACGATGTTGCCCTGAAGGATTTAATGGTAAAGTACAAGCTGGATACCGCTGTTCTCAAAGTTGATGGAACAGCCTCAATTAAAAAACTTCAATCTGAGGAAGATGAGACCCTGAAAATGTTCAAGCGTATACAGATTCTTTATGAAGGTTCTCCCAATGAAATAAAGAAGAGGTTAGAGGATGCAGGCTTCACTGTAACTTTGAAGAAAAGGGCTTTGAAAAATGCAGATCCCAATACCGGCTTTGTCTGCGCAGAACTCTGATCTTATAAATAATAATTATTTCTGAAAATAAGGATATAAGATTACATCTTATCACAAATTTTAAATTTATGTTATAATCATAATAATGTGACTTCAACTAGAAAGGCTGTTTTTGTGGACCGTGATGGCACTCTGAATTATGATAATGGCTATACACACAAAATTTCAGACCTGAAAATCTATGAGGATATGATTCCCTTATTAAAAAGCTATTATGACAATGGTTATATTATCATAGTTATAACCAATCAGTCAGGCATTAACAGGGGTTATTATAATATTGAAGACATGAAATTATTCAATGCTAAGCTCGGAGAAATATTCATTAAGCATGGAATAAAGATAGAGGATTTTTTTTACTGCCCGCATACACCCGAGGAATCATGCAAATGTAGGAAACCTGAAACCGGGCTCATAGAAATGGCTGCTGAAAAATACGATATAGATGTAAAATCATCAATAGTAATAGGCGATAATGAAAAAACCGATGGAAAAATGGCATCGAAACTGGGAATAAAATTTATAAAAGTACACGGTTACAGTTAATTCTTGATTATATCAAACGTTTCATCATCTGTAGCAGCCTTAATTGCATAATCAACGTATAATTTCATTGATTCAAGTTCTCCCTCTTTCAGGAAGGCTATGCCCATGCCGTTGCTTCCGGTATTATAGTACTTGAAGAAGCTGCTCCAGAACTCATTTTCATATAATGGTATGCCGTTGCCTGATACAGGTATTAGGTCATTTGATGTATTTACTATAATAAGAGGATTTCTCAATGATTCTGTGCCTGTAATAAATCCTGCCCAGAGCTTGGATGCAAGTGCCTGGCTGTCCTGTGGGGATGTTACGACTCTTTTGTCATAGTATTCAGAACTGATATCAAAGCGTTTGATACTGAAGCTTGCATTGCTGTTTATTATATTTTTAAAAGGATCGAATTTCGCTGTATTGAGTATTGCAATATCCCTTCCGGTCTTGAGTGCCTCATTAATGACTTTAGCAGCAATCCCGATTTTTCCGTCACCGGATATTAACCCGGTCTTTTCTCCGGTAGCCATGGAATTAATAACTTCTGATTTCTGGTCAAGGACTACTGCGTTATCAGATTCATCCCTCTTGAATTCTAAATATCCGGACTCCTCCTGCTGGTGTGATGGAAGCTTCATTTCCTTTGTGCTGTAATCCAGCTCCAGGAAATTTTCGATCCTTGCCTTATATGTATAAATTATCTTTTTGCTGCTCACCAGCAAAGGCTTCATCATTTTTCCATCATAAATCTTATTTTTCTTTCCCTGGATTTCTTTCCATGTAATTTCTGTTTTTATGGAATTCTGAATCATTCCCAGTATGACGTTATTCAAATCTTCATCGGACTTTTTCTTGCTGAATTTATCAATTCTGTGCATGAAAATTATCTTTACAAGATACTTATCCTCCTGAAGGACATACTGATCCTTTGAAGGTTTTTTATTATAATACATGAACCAGAACATGACTCCCTGGCCGTCCTGGAGTTTGTCTATGATTTCCCTTATGTCTGAGAATTCGACTCCTGTGTCGTAATAATCCTTTTCCTTTCTATTCCCCGAAACGAAATAATGATTCATTTTCGGCATTTCGTCGATAGGGTCTAGCTGAACTGATTGTTTTACAAAGGAAAATCTGGTGTTAGTATTCAAAAATACATGTATCCTGTTATCCCTGTTGAAATAAAAAAGACCGAATTTCTGGCCTATTATACTGTATAGCCTCTTATTATATGCAGAACCTGCAGAACCATTAATGACTTCATACCACGCCATTTAGATGCACATTAGATATAATCCTTACATATACTTAAATTTTGTCATTCATCGGTCATACAATAATACTTATACATGATCAGGTTATTGAAAAAATACAGATAAAACGGGTGTATTTATATGTTTTCAATTGGAATAGATCTGGGTACCAGGAATTCAGCAGCCGCATACAGCGAGATTTCTGATAACAGGATAAATACAGTGATTATACCATTAAACAATAAAAGTGATTATTCAATGAAAAGTGTAATTGCATTCGACCGGTCTGACCGGATGTTTACAGGAAAGGATGCAGTAAAGATCATAAAAGCGGGAAAAGCTTCAGGTGCCGAGGCTTTCAAGACAAAGATGGGCACGGAATATCTGTACCAGTCTAACGGAAATTTCCACTCTCCTGTTGAGCTCAGTGCCATAATATTAAAAGAAATCAAAAATATTTCTGAAAGGTATCTGAATTCTCAAATGAAAGATGCAGTAATAGCCGTACCTGCAAGGTTTGATCAGAATCAGAGGAATGCTACCATGGAGGCAGCCAATATTGCCGGCATAAAAGTAAAACGGTTTGTGTCGGAACCTACCGCAGCTGCAATAGCTTACAGGTCAAAAAATCCGGGGATAGACAATAAAAACATTCTGGTATTTGACATGGGAGCCGGGACAACAGATGTAAGTATTGTCAATATTAAGGGAAATAATTTCAATGTTCTGGGAACATACGGCAATGTCAATCTCGGCGGGCAGGATATAGACAATGCCATAGTAAACCATATGAAAGAATTTCTGAGGAACAATGGAATAAAAACCTATCCAGAAGACCTTGATATACTCGTAGAACAGTTAAAAATAAAATTATCCAGCAATGAAATTGCAGAAATAAAATTGCCCGGCGGTAAAAAACGGCAGACATCATATAAAATGTCAGTCAATGAAAT
>JAKAAK010000236.1 GCA_021797025.1 Thermoplasmata archaeon | reverse complement strand
TTACCAAAATATTTAGAGGAATAGAGAATAGTAATAGCCGTATATTAGAAGTAATAGAGTTCTTAGAATTCAAGTGAACGTTGATTTGAGATTATTTAGGCAATAAATGGCATAGGAAGAAAAGGAGATGGATAAAACCGCATGCTGTTATAAAAATAAATACTTTTGAAACTATGGATTATTTTATTGCAGATGAGCATGTAAATTATACTAAGGAGAGTATAATTATAATAAAGAGAGTTGGAAACATGTTAAGTAAAATGTTTGTATAAAAGTAACATGATTCAAAGTCTATTTAGAATGAACGTGAAAATAAAGGAGTAATACCTGTAAGAAACAATGGATCAATACTGTCCAGCGGTCTCATTCTCTTGCTAAGATTACAAGAATCATACAAGGGCCCAAAAAAGAATTATTGAAGTTGGAAAAACAATCTAGAATTGAAGAGGAACGCAGAAATCTATTTCTCGAGATTAAAGAAGTTGTTCACTAAGTGATAGGTCTATATATCTTGGTAATATTATACGAGTAATGATGCTCAAGGCCTATTTCTGCAATAAATTCTATAAATTAAGAGAGGAATATGCTGACTAGAAAATATGAAAAATATTTTATATAAAAAGAAAATAAACATAAATGGTCCGTACAGCTAGAGAAATTGGAGTTCAAAGTAAACTTGGCCTGTTTACAATTTTTGTTGCTGGTGCACTTCCTGCATTAATTGTTGATTTTGACGGCTCGGCATATTCATATGCTGCTCCCTTTATCATAAATGCTGTTAATCTTCCGCTATACTATCTAGGGATACTGATCAGTGGTTACGCTGCAGGCATAGCAATATTCAGTGTTATAGGTGGGTTTTTGTTTGATAAAGTGTCACCAAAAGTTACCGTAGCTTCCTCAATTATAATATTTTCTATATTTACGATAACCACAGGCTATTCAACCACTGCCATAGAGGTTCTGCTTTCAAGATTGATAGTAGGTTTTGGTGTTGGTATGTTTCAGTCTTCGTCAATAGGTGTACTTGGCGATACAAATCCTGAATTTAGAGGAACCGGGACAATGTTATGGGGCGTTCTGGCAGGAGTAGGAACTACTGCTGCACCATACATATTCCTCCCATTTCTGCCTGCCTACCATATACCTTTCCTCATATCAGGAATCCTTGGATTTATAGTTGCTGCAGTTTTCTACGTAATTATTCCACCTGTATTTAAAAAAGAAGAACGGGCTAAAAACCCATTGAAAATGGCTCTTAACCGCTATACAATATTTCCAATAGTTGCAATGTTCTTCTTCGGGTTTACGCTGTTAAATATACTCGGATATTATTCAGAATATTTAATTACCATAGTAACTTTTTCTAGCGCAGAAGCGGCAGTTTTAATTTCTATGCTTGGTATTGGTGGTATAGTTTTTGGGCTGCCAGCAGGCTTCGCAAGTGATAAGATAGGTCGAAAACCCATTCTAGTTCTCGCCATACTATTAATATTCATATCTATGGTTTTCATTACATATTCGCCAAAGAATTATATTCTGTTTATAGTTTTGACAATTATGTTTGGTACGGGCTGGTCAATTTATTCCATTTTAAGTCCCACGGCAGGGCAAGATATGGTGAAGGATGAGGCAGTAGGCAGCGCTAGTGGTGCAATTCTAATGTCATTTAATATTGGTGGAATCATCGGTCCACTCTTGCTGGCTTCATATATCAGTGTAAAAACATTCAGGAGCGGTATGCTATATTTCATGGTCATTCCGTCGGCAATTGCAGTAATAATAACACTGTTCATGAAATTCCCTGGAAAAACATCAGAAATTGTAAAAGATCAAGTAAAAGAGGGATTATAAAAATTTATTTTTTCATATATTTGTCAAACCATGCAAGTTTTCGCTCCAGTCTATCAATCATGTTCGTAGGGATACCAGATCTTGCATGTTCATGGTTATCTCCTTGGTACCTTACAAGTTCGGTGTCAACCATGTTTAGCTTTAACCCCACAAAAAATTGTTCAGCCTGTTCAATAGGACATCTATAGTCCTCCTCACCCGTGATTAATAGCACCGGCGTCTTTGCATTTTTAACATAGGTGATAGGGGAATATTCCATTAGTTTTTTCATGCCCTCCTGGCTGTAAGGGTCTTTTATGCCCATTTGGAGTGAATTAAACCAGAATCCTATGTCACTCGTACCAATCATGCTCAACATATTAGATATACTTCTCTCGGAAATTGCACACTTAAATATATCGCTGTGGGTAATAATCCAGTTTGTCATAAAGCCACCATAAGATCCTCCCGTTAAGGCAAAATTATCTGATATACCATATTTATCCATAACGAGTTTCATTGATTTCTTTATAAATTCAAAATCTTTTCCTCCCCAATCTCCAACGCACGCCTTTTCATATTCCTGCCCGTAGCCGGTGCTTCCCGGTGGATTTGTGTAAAGTATGTTATATCCATTGGAATAAAAGTACTGGAATTCCGTATAGTATATATGTCCATATGCTGTTTGTGGGCCGCCATGGATAAATACAATTGTAGGTGCATTTTTATTCCTGAACATAAAGAAGACCTCACCCCCATCAAGATCAATCCTGTCTGTTTTACCTGCATTGATGGCAATATTTAAATTATACTCGTTTTTATATTTAATGATAGACGGGTGTAAAGAATCCGTATAAATATAAACCAATTCACCACTATCAGTTATATCAAAATCTATAATTTTCCCATACAGTTCCGTTATACTGCTCAATTCTCCATTTGATATGCGGTATATATTTGATGAACCCATATCCTGTCCTATGCAGTACAGGTCATTGGCGTGGAATTTCATTTTATAGGGCGCAGTAAAAAATAAATCAGAGAGAACAGAATCACTGGAATCTTTTGCAATAATAATTTCCCTTCTCTCTTCAGGGTAAATAATGCTGTTAATCTCCCAAGGATCGAGATGTTTATGGCCGCTCAGAGCTATTTCTCCAGAATTAGAAACGGCAAATCCGTGAATCACCATCGATTCTTCAGTTATCCTTTTAATTTTGTTTCCTGTTATATCAATTTCATACAAATCTGACATGCCGTAATCATCCTGGTTTTCCGATGTTTCTATCACAACCCTACCACCGCGCAACTGTATATCCTCTACATCAAAATCTCCGGAATAAATTTTTGAGATTTTATCTTCCACCCTATACAGTGCATAGCGGCTTCTGAATAACCCCTCCCCGTTAAATCTATATTTAATTTTTGTGGCTGTAAACGGGGTGTCTATTTTTTGATCTTCTCTACCAATGAAAAAAATTCCCTCATCTGCAATTATAAACTTTTTAATTTTCTTATATCTTCCGATCTCTACAGGTTCAGATAATTCATCCATCTTCATTAGACTTTCTCCTTTTTCATCATATCTTACGTAGTAGAGTGTTCCATTTTTATACGCTGGTAAATGCTCATTTACTCCCGACGTGACCTGTTTTATCTTTTCTTCTAATTCCATTATATGTGATCTGTATTTCCCATCTTCTATCCATCTCTGGGTAAAAAATATCTTCCCCTCATTCGCATAAATCTCTGCTGCAAGGTTTATCTTATAAGCTTCCTCCGAATTCATAGTTTCTTATTTAATATTGATTTAAATAATTTTTCCATGTCTTAAGAAAGTTGAATAAATCGTCAGGCTTTTCTTAAAATGTTTTATGTAGTATAAAATTATCCACTCAACATTGTTTCCTAAATTATATTCTCGGCCATTACACCCATTTTAATGCATTCTATCTCAATTCATGCGTTTTTTCGCAGTAGTTAAATTCAGTAATTGAATATCCTATACTAGGTGATATAATCTGTTGCTCAACTCTAGTTCCTAGAATATACTTCTCTATAATTGAAATATTGAAACTTACTAATATCTTTACTTGATAATAAATTGACTGATTTTTGTGTCATGTAAAAATTATCTCCTGTATTTGACCAGGTATAGAATTTAAAATCAACTAAAAATGCCCTCAAACTGAATTATGCAACATTTTTTTATTAAAGATAAATACTATCTAATATCTAATAACAACTAAAAATCATTATTATTTACTTACAATACTCACAGGCTTCCACATCTTATTTTTTTATTCCATCCTTAATGTAACGATGAGATTGTATGCAATTGCCACGAATCAACTTACAGCAT
>JAKAAK010000235.1 GCA_021797025.1 Thermoplasmata archaeon | reverse complement strand
ATGATGATGCCACGGCCCTGCTGATCTGATCCACTGTTTCTTCCCCGTATTCCGGCCTTTTTTCCCTTATTATTTTGGCTGATTCCTCCACGGTTTTTTCATACAGATCGTTGACAGTTATAATGTTCCCTTTCCTTGTGGACATTTTTCCCGTATCCAGGGACACAAATCCGTAGAAGAGGTAATCGATTCTGGATGGAAAATCAAGATAATTGTGAAGTACATAATCAAGGTTCTTTGCATGGTCTTTATGATCCTCGCCGAGTACATCGATTACCCAGTCAAAGTTTTCCGATTTGAACATATGGTAAACAAGGTCCCTGGCAAAGTACAGTGAGGTACCGTCCTGCCTGGTCAAAAATATTTTTTTATCTCCTATTTCAAGGTATTTTGCATCTCCTTCTGATTTGAGCTCATCAGAGAGCTGGTTTAACAGTGCTGCTACCTCGCCATAAAGTATAAAGTTGGACTCCCACACATAGGTTGATATGTGTATGCCAAGCTTTTCAAGGGACCCTTTAATAGAATCCAGAACTATGGATGCTGTTTTCTGTATATTGCTTATTAATTCCCTGTCGCCCTTTTCATATCTTTCGTCCAGTTCCTGTATTTCCTTTTTGATGCCCTGATCCTTTTCCATGTTTGAATATATCTGCTGGTATCCATCCAGGAGGTTTTCTACTGTCATATCCTCCCCGTTATGGTACTTAACATGCCCGAGATAAAGTGATATTACCTGTTTACCAGAATCATTTACAAAATACTGTGTGCATGATCTGGTTCCGAACCTGTCTATTATTCTGTATATTGAATCTCCGATTATAGAATTCCTGATTCTGCCAACATGTATGGGACCGGTTGGATTTGAACTCGTATGCTCAATCAGTGCCTTGGATGTATCCTGGAATATATTCGGATACATACCGAAAGTTTCTATAGAACTTTCAATCGCTTTGAGCATCATTTCTGGCTTGATGAAGAAATTTATATAATTACCCTGGAGTTCTATTTTTTCAATATATGCCTTATTTACGGCATTCTTAATTTTACTGTATACCTCCTCCTTTCTGTCCTGGAATTTGAAAATTTTCAGTGTGAAATCGCCGTAGTCGCCGTTTGTATCCATGTCATTTTCAGATATACTGTAAAGTTTTTTGATTTGTTCCAGTATATCCTTTTTATAATCGTCAAAGAGAAGCATAGAATGGTAATATTTTAAATGTAGTTATATTTTTTTATCCATAATACAGTATATCCGGAATCGATTGTTAAATATAATACCTTGACATTATAAAACATGGAAGTGCTGGAGAGGACTATTAATGGAAGCAGTACAAAAATATACATAGGTTCTGGCCTTGCTGGTGAAATCAATAAGTACATGGAAAAATACGGTGGCAATATCACATTTGTAAGTTCAGCATTGAGGAAGAGATACTCAACAAAAATAAAAGCTATATCCTCCACCAAGTCGTTTATGATGGATGGTGAAAGGGCTAAATCAACAGCATCCCTCAATACGGTATTCAGGAAGCTCATCAGCAGATCAGTGGAGAGGGATTCGTCCATTTCATACATGGGCGGTGGAACACTGGGGGACCTGATCAGCTATGCAGCGTCTGTTTACAAAAGGGGTGTTAATCTTCTTGGAATACCGACTACCCTTCTAGCCCAGATAGATAGCTCTATAGGAGGAAAGAATGCCATAAATTTTATGAACATAAAAAATGCAATCGGCACCTTTTACAATCCGGAGGCTACATTCAATGATACGGATTTCCTCCTGAATTCGGGCCCAGAAATGCTCAGGGATGGAATAGCCGAAGCTATTAAAATGGCCCTTATCAAGGATGCCCATCTATTTAATTATTTCAAAGACAACGATTTAAAATCTATATATTGTGCAAAAAGCCTGGAATATGTAATAAAAAGAAGTGCAGAAATAAAGCTGGATGTGGTTTCAGAAGATTTCTTCGATTCAAAAAAAATACGTTACCTTCTGAACTTCGGGCATTCCATAGGGCATGCACTGGAATCGTATTCTGACAATGCAATATCTCATGGAACCGCGGTAGCAAATGGTATGATACTTGAGAGTTATATAGCATACAAAGCAGGATATTCTGCAAGCCTGCATGAAGAAATCAGGGATGCCATTTCTCGTTATAATATACCCCTTATCAATTTTAAGGACATCAAAACGGATAAATTAATTGGTTATATGCAGAATGACAAGAAGGTTGAACACGGAAAGCTTAATATGGTAATGCTAGCCGGAAATGGCAGTGCCAGTATCGGGGAAATTGAATTTCAGCAACTCCGCAGGTATATCAATCTTTACAGGGATCATATATGAAATTTTCGGCGCTGATCGGATTGCCCGTTGGCCAGTCTGTTGGGCAGGATATATACAACAGGATTTTTAAAATGCACGGTATAAATTCCAGATATCTGGCTATAAACCTGCACAGGGAAAATGTGGAAGGATTTTTTGAATTTGCAAGGGAAGAAACAGTGGGATTCAACATTACAGCACCATATAAAGAAATTTCAGCAGGGCTGGTAGATATTAAAGACAGAATTGTTTCTGCAACAGGGTCCACTAACCTGGTTAAGAACATGGATGGAAAGCTGGAAGGGTACAACAGTGATTATTCTGGATTCCTCTTCCTGATGAAAAATAATATGATAAAACCCGATGGAAAAAGGGTGGTTATTATGGGAACAGGCGGTGCTGCAAGAACCGTAGCATATGCCGTGGTAGAAAATTACAGTGCCGATATACAGATTGCTTCTAGATCACCGGGAACCGTGAGTATTGAGGGTATAAAATCGGTAGGGTACAGTGATATCAGGGATTATGACATCATTATAAACTGCACACCACTGGGAATGGGTATGGACAGGAGAATGGCAATTCCGGATGAGAAAATATTGAATGGAATTACAGGGATTGATATCATTTACAATCCACTTGAAACTTCATTCCTGAAAGCGGTAAAACTGAAAGGTGGAAAAACCATAAATGGTTCTGACATGTTCATAGGCCAGGGAATGGAAACCCTGCAAAGGTTATATGGATTTTCAGTAACATATGATGAATTCAGGAACATTTTTTATGAAAAAATAAAATAATATTAACGTATAATAGAACATGATAATAGAGGTGAACGGAGGCGTTTCTGTCCTTTCAGCATTTGTTAACGGGCACGGCGGAGCCGCATCCTTAAAGATGCCCATGCAGACTGAAATTATTGAGTCCTGTGAGGATCTATTTCCTACTCCTGAAATAAAAAAACTTGTTGATTATATAAGAACCAAATATTCCATAAGAGATTATTATAGCATAAATATCAAGAGTTCAATTCCGCAGGGCAGAGGACTCAAAAGCAGCAGCGCACTGGCTATTTCCGTGGTCTTCGGCATTCTGGAAATGAATTCTGTAAAATTTTCTGATGAGGAAATACTGGAAATTGCTGCAAAAGCCTCAATTTATAATAACACATCAGTAACAGGAGCCATGGACGACATTGCCATGGCCTATTACGGAGGATACTGTTTGACCGACAACAGAAATTTCAGACTGATCACCAGGGAAAAGATGAGGGAGGATTATGTGCTTATATGTACAGGAAGCGAAAGAATTGAAAGTATAAATTTAAAGGATAGGGATTTTTCTTCATATATAAATTTTTATAACGGTCTCGAACATATGCTCAGTAAGGGTATGATATATGAAACCATGATGCTCAATGGGTGTATATTCGATGATGGATCAGATAATGTAACAATCAAGGAACTTCTGGGCACAGGCGCTATTTTTGCAGGCAGGAGTGGAAAAGGCCCTGCTATTTTTGCCATATACAAATCTAAGGAGGATATGGAAACTGCCTTCAACTCACTCATATCGGATGGGAGAGAAGTTATAAAAAGTAGATTTAATAATGAAGGCATTCATATAACAGGAACATGAATGTAAAAATAAAGAGAGGAAATATTGCAGGAACAATTTTTGCGCCATCTTCGAAGAGTTTTACCCAGCGTTATGTTCTGTATTCTGCATTCTCGAACATACCGGTTAACCTCAATAACATTTCATTTTCTGATGATGAAATTATATCAATCAAGATTGCAGAGAAATGCAACGCTAAAATAGAATATAACAGAAAGAACATGCATATAATACCGGATTTCAGATGCCCTGACAGGATATATGTTGGGGAATCAGGCACATCTTACAGGCTAACAATAGGGCTTTTATGT
>JAKAAK010000234.1 GCA_021797025.1 Thermoplasmata archaeon | reverse complement strand
TATTATATAATTATGAGTGAAAACATGGACCATGTTTAAGATCTATCCTCCAGGAGATGGCATAAGGCCCCTAGGCTCTTAATTATACAATATATACGAAATGTTGTTCATCAATCTTTCCGGTTTTGATTGATAAGGCTTTGTTTTACTGGATTTACATAAGCGGAAAGATAAAACGGATATCCGGAAATACATAATGTGGACACAGTGTGTTAAGAATAAAAAATGGACCATAATTAGTATTCCCTAGTCCCGTATGAAAATAGATTGCTATGTGTGAAAAACCCCAGTCATTACAGATTGATTACCTAGAGCTATGAAAATAAAAATGTATTCCAGAAGAATACAAATGGAATACAAAATAGAATACACCTATTTTCCTTTATTTTACTGGATTATTATATGATATATTTATATTGTATTCTTGTATTCTATTAAATTACATAAAAAATTGAAAAGTATAAAGAGGAACACTACTTTAATAAAATATATGTAAAATTTCGGAATACAAGAATACATCCAAGAAAATTTAGCATGGAGCGTGTATTTTCAATGTTTTTGCTTGTATTCTGGATGTATTCCATTTGTATTCTATTTTTAAAAAGTTCTATATTAGGCAAAATTCGTTTGTGCGATAATTTAGTGTTTCTAATAAGAAATAAATATTAAGTTATATTTATATTATTAATATATTACCTCTTCGTTAATTTTTCTGCTGAGATCCAGGAGGTTATCTAATTCTTCAAAAAACCATTCTATTGGCTTGGTATAAAATTGATATTCTTTGTACCATAAAAAGCATTGTAAAAAATCTGGTACAATATGAGTTAGATCTCTATAAGCCCAAAAATTAAAAACGAGGAGATAACCTAAATAAGCATCGTAATAGTTAAAATAGTAAGAACTAGAATTTAATAAATTTATGTATTTATAATATATATCTAAGTTTAATCCAAGTACGCTCCTCTTGTCTTCATTTATTATTTTTCCTTTGACTTTTGTCGTAGTTGGAGGAAGAAATTTCAAATCCTCCTTTAACTTACTTATTTTTCCCTGATCCAACAAAATTTCTCTAACTATTTTAAACTCCTCCTCATCAATTTCATTTTGTAATTCCTTAATTGAAATTAGGTTTCTACTGGCAAGACTAGTGAAAAAACAACTTCTTAAGCTTAACCCATACAAATACTCCAGATATGTCCTTGAAACAAAAATCGCAAACTCAGATAATGAGTCAGATTTAGGATCATAATCAAACATTCTTTTTACCATATCCCGAATAAGAATGCCATCGCTTTCCTTTGTCCCTATTTTTTTCCTTATTTTTTCTAATTCCTCTTCAGTATCAGTGGACAATGGAAAAAATACCCGGCCTGTTAATTTACTTTTTTTATCATCTGCAAAATAGATCTTATCATTATTTAAAAATTGGTGAATTATTTTTTTTTCTTCAGGGTCCGTATATAAATAGTAAGAATACCATGATATTATAGCTTCAATTAACTCTGAAATTTCAGGTGCTTCTGAAACCCCAGGACCAGACAATAAATAAATTGCACGGAGTTTATCAATTTTATAAAAAAGGTCTTGACCGAAATATAAAGATATTTTTTTCATTATCATATAATCATAATTCTATATATTAACTTTAAGTAAAGTAATATTTATATAACATTATTAGATAACATATTAATGTTGAATAGAAGAGTTATGTTGTATATGTCGCAAAAAGAATTTGAAGCCATTGAAAGGAAAGCTAGTGAGCTAGGAATTAGCACATCAAGATTCATGGTCCTATCTGCAACGGGGAAAATAAAAAATTTTGAGGTGGAAAAATGATAAAGAATGATAACCAAAAGCAGCAGCCCCGTATATTCGAGTTATGGGATCTCATAACAGGGGAAGGAAAAGATAATACAAAAAAGGAGGAAAAAGAAAGATGATCGAACAAAAGGAAAAGGTAGCTCCGTTTATTGATCTTCCTATAGAAACAATAGACTTGGAAACATATAATGTTTGTGCCACAGATTATTTTAAGGGGGTAGTTCCCTTTGGTTCGCCATTTGCTTTTCTATCATATGGAATTAAATATAAAGAAATGCTTGATTTAGCGAAGTTTTCTACTACGTTCATGCAATATATTTTTGATTTTCTATTTTCTGAAATAAACGGGGCCATTCAAGACAGGATTATAGATTTTCTAGCCGAGGCCGGACTGACAGTGGCTGAAATCACATGGAGGATAAAAATGATATGATAAAAAATAAAGACGAGAAAAAAAGAGATCTCATAAACAGGGTAAGGGAAAACGAAAAGTTGAAAGAACAGGATTTCAAAAATCCACCTACAGCTGAAATACTCGGGAATATCGAATTCCCATTATGCGAAAATGAATTGATTGGTTATGACGAAAAGAACAATGATTTTTATATTTACTATCCTGAGCATAAAAATAATTCTAGGGTACATCTGGTTTCAATTCCTGTCAAATTTTACGGAAATGCAGAAGATGATCAGGGTACCCCTTATATTGATGCCAAGATAGATGGGAACAGGCATTTTTACACTTTTGAAGAGATAAGAGACGCAATAAAAAGCCATGCAGTCACAGGTTCGCATCTGGAAAAAATTGTGGAATTCCTTACACTATACATGAATAACAAAGATGCTAAAAGGCTCAAAATACATCCTGATGGGATATACCTAGATGGGGACATAATTTGTGTAGATACCCCATTTAATACAATTAATTTAAATTCAACATTGGAAATATTATATAAATTGTATGTCACTTCCACGTCGCCCGATAATTTTCTGATTAATTTGGCCTATTTTTTGATTTCGCCATTGTCGTACTATTTCAGAAAAAGAAACAAACTTTTTCCATTCCTGATTAATTCTGGGCAGGCTCATGCAGGCAAGACTTCAATTCAACTTTTATTCGGCAATTCTGGTTATGGCCAGGATTTACTTAAATCACATTTTACAAGGAATGACGTTAAAACCTATTACACCTTGATGAAATCACGGGCAGAATCTATTCTCCCAATCACTCTAGAAGACGTAGATATCGATTGGATTAGATTTCAGTCAACTATGCTGAAAGGATCTGCAGGTACCACAAACGGTGGATCTCGTGGCTACTTTAATAGAGTGTTGAAATATGAATCGAAATCTCAACTAGCCTTTGATACTAACGATTTTGTGGATGTTGAAACAGCGCAACTTGACAGGTTCATAGTCTGCAACTTTAATGCTGACGCCGCATTTCGAATAAATATCTCTGAATTTGATAGGTTGAAAGAGCAACTGCTTGATGGTTTCATGTTCTCTATTTTCAATGCAGTTTTTGGAGGTAAAAAGTTATCTGAAATTATTGAAAATATATATAATGTCAAGGACAGGGACGCCTTGAAAATTAATATTATCCAGTATGTAATCACTGAAATCAATCAATTAATGCCTGAAAACTTGCATTTTGTATTTCCCGATTTTACAATTCTACATAATGAAAACAATGAAACGGATTGGTTTGCAGAGATTTACACTACCAGCAAATACTTATACGACCAGTTTTCAGCTGACGACAGAAAAGGGCGCATTTATGAAATAACAGAGGCCCAACTAGACCTGAAAGCTGCTTCTATTTATCTAACAGCTGGGGGATACCTTCTTTTGCAGAGACACTTAAACATTCCATATAACACCATTTCTAAGATATACAATAGCGTTGACTCGCAAGATTTCGATGTTAAGTTCACATCGCACAGATTTGTAAATGATGATCACCCCTTGAAATGTTTAGTCATAACTCCAAAAGATGGAAAAAAACCGGATCCACCTAAAGGCAATGAAGGCCCTGATAACTTTAATACCGATTCTTTGCCAGATGGTCCAGTTAAAAATTCTCTCAGAGAAGAACAGGAATTAAAGGAATTTGAAAAAGAGAAACCAGAAAATATTCAGGAGAAACAAGCAACGCCGCAGAATGTGCAGAAACCATCTAAAATCCCGAAGAATCCCAAAATGTGCTATTACAAAATCATGGACCATTTTGACTCCTATCCAGATTCATACTTCGATGGATCCGATATTATCCTAGAGAGTTACAGGCCTATTTATCACAAAAACTCGGCAAATATTTCCTACATTCTTTTAAAAGTTCTAATTCCAGAGAACTTATCCAAGCAGCCTGGTAACTGGATGAAGTTTTTATCTGATTCCCAGGAGATCTCACAAAAGGCATTTGAGACCCTTTCAAGAGGTGATGCAGAATGAACCTCGTTGATATTTTTTATCTAGGCCCAGAACAC
>JAKAAK010000233.1 GCA_021797025.1 Thermoplasmata archaeon | reverse complement strand
TACAGGGCTGGTGGCTCCAAACGGTTATGGGAAAACCACATTTATAGAAATGTGCTGCGGGCTGAGAAGCACAACATCAGGAGAGATCAAAATACTGGGTAAAAATATAAACAATGCAAAAGAGCACGTCGGCCTAATAAGTGATAAGCCCATATTTCCTCCAAATATAACCGTTGAAGATTATATAAAAATAATTTCTGATCTGTACAATGTTGATATAGATGCAAACCTCTTGGAATTATCAGGAATTAAAAAAGTATATAAATACAGGATAAAGGAACTGTCTGCAGGATATTTGAAAAGGTTTGCATTTGTTATATCCATGCTGCATGAACCTAAACTTGTGTTTGCAGATGAACCATTTTCAAACGTTGACATAAATGCCATAAAATCAATGCAAAATATGGTCCAAAATTATAATAAAAAGGGCATATCCTTTATCATAGCATCCCATGATTTAAAAGAATTGACAGACATATCTGATAGGATATTACTCATAGACGGCCAAAAACTGAAGGAGATAAAATATGAGAAGAATAAAAACGTAGTAGAGATAGCTTCATCAAACAATGATGAATTATATGATTACCTGAAGGATGATTTTGACGCAATCAAGGGAGAAAATCTAACTGTGTACTACGATGAAATAAAGGAGTTGTTATTAAAATTATCAAATTACAGCGGTGATATAATGAAAATTAAGACCATAGATTCAAAAGAGGGATTATTGAATGAAATCGATCATGCCATTAATAAAGATTGAGCTGAAAAACAGGAATGTTATTCTATATTTCTTAAGCATAATAGTAATAGAAATATTACTGTCATTTTTTATCAGCTCAGAAAAGATACCAGACAGTGGTAAATTACTGACAGCTTCAATAATCACATTTGTATTCATGGGATTAATAATGTCTATTGGTCTGATTGAGAATATTAAAAATGATATAACTGATAACTTAATAAAGACCTATATAACCTATCCTTTTTCCGCATTAAAGTATATAATATCGAAGCTGGCTATATACCTGCTGTTTGATTTACTGATACTGGTTGCAGGCGTCTTTATCACCCTATCTATTATAAATTATATAAATTATAGTAGCATAGAGCTATTGCTGGCCAGCTCATTATACACATTATTTTCAATTTTAGCAATTTTTTTAATTTCAATAGTTTTTTCACGCTTCAGCATCATCTCTGAAATAATTTCAGTATTTTATTATTTTATCATCTTTTCATACACACTGGTATCTATTACTGGGAAATCGGCAATATCAATGCTTCCATTCCTGTATTATTTTAGTTCTATCATTCATGTAAGTATACATAACTATAATACTGCAAATTTACTCATGATGCCATTATTATTCATTGTACTTATAATATTCTCATTCATATTACTGGTATATTCAGGGTGGAAATTATTTTATAATTTTAAATAAAATTTGTAAATTTTCATAACTGGTAGGGAATCAAATATATTTAGACACAGTTCTATTGCATAGTGTAATTATTTGGTGTTAGCGATAAGGATAAGAACGAGGCAATCAAACGCTTTGAAAAAATTAATTTTTATGCATTTTATTTAAATAGAAAAATTATTATTTATTTAATCCCCGAGTTCTTTCAATTCCTTTTTGGAGAATAATATTTCTTTCAGTTCCCTGTCAAGCTCAGGATCGTTCCTTCTCAGATATTCAAGCAGAAGTGAGAAATGCTCCTTCTCATCATCCCTGTTGTGTTTTATTACATCCTTCAATACAGGATCCTTTGTAGCATCCAGTCTCTCATCATAGAACATTATTGCCTGCATTTCCTCTATTAATGACTGCCTGGCCCTTGACATATCCTTTGTCTTCTCATCTAAACTGTTTTCTGTTTCATACATCGGCATTTTAATTCACCTCCTTCATTCTGGAAACCTTCTTTGCCTCATCAACATCCTCTTTCGGTGCATCCTTATAGGTAAGCCACCAGGCGTATCCCTTGTACTTTTTCAATCTTTCAGGTATATCAGCCATGGTTGCCGGCGGTGGATTTATGAAAGAGTTCCCTATTATTTCATTGTCAGGCCAGTTTGCAGGGGTTGCAACCTTGAACTTATCCACCATCTGCAGTGCCTTTATCATACGCAGTATTTCAGATACGTTCCTCCCTATTTCCAGTGGATAGTATAATATTGCCCTTACTATAGATTTATCGTCCACTATGAATACAGCCCTTACTGTGGATGTAGCAGATTCTGCATGTATCATGCCCAGTGACTTTGCAACATTTCCCATGGGGTCTGCTATGATGGGGAACTTTACATCTATTTTCAGGTTGTCATGTATCCAGTTGATCCATTCCATATGCGATATCTTTGAATCAACACTGAGGCCTATCAGTTCTGTATTCAGCTTCTGGAATTCATCGCTTCTCTGTGCAAATGAGAAGAACTCTGTGGTGCACACCGGTGTAAAATCTCCGGGATGGCTGAACAGCATGAACCATTTTCCCTTGTAATCGTCCGGCAATTTCTTTGTTCCCTGTGTGGTTACAACTTCCATTTCTGGGAACTTCTCTCCTATTAAAGGCATTCTGTTTTCCATTGTTATCCATACTCAATTGGTTATAAGTATAAAAGTATTGTGTATTTGTATAGTAAAATTATACATTAAATAATAAATTAATGAACATTTGATTATTATTTATAACTTTATAAACATAAATTTTTATTCTTTAACATAATAGAGGTAATATGGCTGACCGGCTGGATATGGAAATAGCCAGGTATCTGCTTGACAATTCTAAGCTGTCAATAAGGGATCTGGGAAAGCTCTGTGGCGTAAGCCCCGGAACAATACGGAACCGCCTACAGAAGATGGAAGGCGATAAGGAAATAATAGCATATACCACTAGGTTTCAGGTCAAAAAACTGGGCATAGACGAGGCAATACTGGGACTCGACATCATGCCTGAACAGTATACAAAGACACTGGAAACCTTAAAGGATTTCGTTTTTGTAAAGAGCTTATTTTCAACATCCGGAGACCATTCTGCAATAGCGATAATTGTATCGGGGCTGTATGGAATGGACCTTAACCAGTGCATACTGGAAATAGAAAACACAGCCGGTGTAAGGAATGTATACCCCTCAATTGTAAACAGCACCCTTAAATAAACTGCATAGATAGGTTTATAAATAAAGTAATTATCAAAAAAAAGTATGCTAAATATCTGGACAGAAAAATACAGGCCAACAAAACTATCCGATGTCATAGGTGAAAAAGAAAATATCAACAGATTAAATGCCTATGTCAAAGATAAGAATATACCACATCTCATATTTGCAGGTTCACAGGGCACAGGCAAAACATCCACTGCCATCGCACTTGCAATTTCATTATTCGGAGATTCATGGAAAGAAAATTTTATGGAATTGAACGCATCAAATGACCGGGGCATAGATATTATAAGGGAAAATATCAAAAATTTTGCAAAGATAAGGCCATCCAACGATTTAGGCTTCAAGATAATATTTTTGGATGAGGCTGACCACTTGACAGGTGATGCCCAGGCAGCACTGAGAAGAACCATGGAGATGTTTTACAATACAACAAGATTCATATTCTCATGCAATTACTCATCGAAGATTATACCACCGATCCAGTCGAGATGCGTTGTACTGAGGTTCAAGCCCATTGACCGTGAATCAATGAAGGGCAGGTTGAAGGATATAGCATCTAAGGAGGGTTTTGAAATAGATGATGATTCCCTGGATGCCATATACGAAATTTCCGATGGGGATATGAGAAAGGCAATAAATATTCTCCAGGCTGTTAAATTATCAGGGAAGGTCAGTGCCACCGGAATATACGAAATTTCCGGTGAGGTCAACCGGGATGAGTTCAAGAATTTGATAAATATGGCAGTTGAAGGCAATTTCAACGATGCCAGGAACTACCTTGACAAGATGCTCATTGAATACGGCCTTTCCGGGATAGATATAATAAAGGGTATGCACACATCCATAAGGGCGGAGCATATAGCACCGAAGCAGAAACTTGCCATTATTATGGCACTGGCCGAGGCTGAATTCAGGATAGTTGAGGGTGGAACTGACAGCATACAGATGGATGCACTTCTTGCCAGGCTTTCCCACATCGGCAGTGAGATCAATTAGGGCCGGTAGATCAGCGGTAGATCGCTTGCTTCGCAAGCAAGAGGGCTCGGGTTCAAATCCCGACCGGTCCATTCTGTAGATCATATCTCAATAACTTCTACGCCAAGCTTCTTGCATTTTTTGGACAGGGTCTTATCAAAAGTCACTAAGGGTACATTTCTTGAACGTGCGTCAAAGGCA
>JAKAAK010000028.1 GCA_021797025.1 Thermoplasmata archaeon | reverse complement strand
TAAGCATTGTCAATATTAAGGGAAATAATTTTAACGTTCTGGGAACATACGGCAATGTCAACCTCGGCGGACAGGATATAGACAATGCCATCGTCAATCGCATGAAAGAATTTCTGAGGAACAATGGAATAAAAACCTATCCAGAAGACCTTGATATACTTGTGGAACAGTTGAAAATAAAATTATCCAGCAATGAAATTGCAGAAATAAAATTGCCCGGCGGTAAAAAACGGCAGACATCATATAAAATGTCAGTCAAGGAAATCAATGATATAATTATAGATCTGCTGCCGGAAATCTATAAATGCATTGATATGGCTATCTCTGGATCAGGCATCAGCAGAAAGGATATAGACATACTTCTACTCACAGGTGGTTCTGTAAAAGTCCCATATCTGTCTAATTCTATTCAGGATTATCTTTCCAGGAAAGCATCTAAGGGAATCAATCCCGAGACAATTGTAGCAGTAGGTTCCTCTATTATAGCTTCTGGATTTGCATACACCGAAAATAAAAATATATCTAAGATTAGAGTTAAAGATGTGGTGCCCATGACACTGGGAAGTGTCGTTCTCAACGATATTGTAATACCCATGATTCCGGCAAATTCTAAAATACCATGCAGTATGACAAGGTCATTTACAACAATAAGGGATTACCAGAAGGAAATAGAGATAAAGGCAGTGCAGGGAGAAAGGCCAATGGGATCAGACAATATACAGCTTGGAAAATTTGTACTTACAGGTTTGAAAGCTGCACCCAGGGGTGAAGCATCTATAGATGTGACATACACTATAGATAAAAATGGAATACTTACAGTATCTGCAAGAGACAAAGATACAGGTTCACATAAGGAAATAAAAATAGAAAACTCAATGCAGCACAGCCCTGAGGAAATAAGGGAAATGAAAGATAAGGTTAAGGCTTACTTCAAAAGGGATGCTGAAATGAGGAAAATGGCAGAGATCATGAATAAATCAGAGGATCTATTACACAGGCTGAAGGTCATCGCAAATAATCAGTTATCCTCTGAAACTATTTATTATAACATTAATACTGATATATTGAAGTTGAGCAGGGCAATAGCTTCAGGAAACATAAAACTATTATCACAACTCATTACGAAAATGCAAAAAGAATATAAAATATTCAATTAATATTAGAAAAATATTCTTCTGATTCTTTTCTGAATTCATTAAGGTATTTTTCATGTGCATCAGGATTATGGGTTCCTATTAAATAATCCCTGCCACTTAACTCAAGGAATTCATTTAATAATTTATTATCCAGTGACATTGCCATGAGGGATGGACCAGTATCTCCTGTAATGTAAATACCCTCATTTTTTTTGCTGAATTCAATAAATGTTTTCAATAATTTAAGGCTTTCAGGGGTCTGCACAATATTTCCACGTGATAATAGAACAGAATTAAGGCTGAACATATCTTCTCTTGCCCTTTCCATCAAATCTTTAACATTAAAATTTCCAGTCACAATTTCTTTTATTCTAGTATATTTTTCAGTAATCCATGATTCATAGAATGGTGATTTTACAGCTTCTGAGTGGGCGCTAATGGTCTGGTAATCTATATTTGCCGGAAATATTGCGTAACCTACTTTTTTAACATCTGCCGGTATTTTAACAGCATAGGACTCATTTTCATTAATGCCGGGATATGAAAGCCATATTGAGGGCCCGTTTACTGCCGCCCTTGTCCCTGACCCGGATACCATTCTTGCATACCTTGAAACAATGCTATCATCTTTTCCGGCATTATCTCCATATATATTTTTTACTATGCTCCTGGAAACAGCTGATGCAACTGCAGAGGATTCACTCATTCCCTTTGCTTCCCTGTATTTTCTATATCGTTTTATATAAAAAGAAAATGAACCCTTTATATTATTATTTTTCCTGAAAAACTCCAATGGTTTTCTGTATCTTTCTATGTATTTATCTGCGGATTTTCCGTCCAGAATGACCCTATCATTTCCACTATTGCTATTATATTTACAGGCACTGAAAATAAGAGAAAAATCTGTATTGAAAGAAATGGATGGATTGTATGCTATATTGTAATAACTGTCATAATATCCCAGGAACTTTTCAAATGCCTTGATCGGATAGCTGTAACCGATGGAAATTCTACCACTTTCGGGATTCGCCTCATAATCATTTAATGGACTGTATATGCCGGCATCCATAAGTTTTCTTTTTATAGTTTCCCCTTCAAATCTGTAATCCATAGTAGGTTATAATTCCATTTAATAAAAACCTACATGAAGCCTAACCATAGAAGCAATATTCCAATGAATTCAGCGTAGTAAAGGAATACAGGCACTTTAACTATGAATAGTGTTCCTGCAACGGAAACAACTAGCACACCTGCTATTATGCTTAAAAGCTTGTTGCTGTGGAATTTCCTGTAACTGATTGCTGCAATTATTATTATAAACACTGCAGCGGGAAAGGTAACAGCCGATGATGATAGTGTGACTCCCAGAGGTAGAACTCCAAAAACTATATGGCTCCTTATAATGTCACCCACCGGATAAAGAATAAGTGTTGCAACCAAAAATACGGTTGCAATTATTGAGTAGATATAATAATAATTCAGAAATTTTTTATTTCCAAAGAGTGCGAAAGAACCCAGGGCAAGAAACTGGACCAGTATTGCTACCAGAAACAGATAAAAATCTATAATAAATCTATTATAAACATTATTTGCCATGAGTATTTCAAGTAGTACAGCGATGGTGAATACAATAAGACCTGATGACCAGTACAGAAGGTTTAATTGTTTTTTTGCAAGGTATTTTCTTACAATGAAGAAGGTTAGGCCGGCGCTTAACAGGAATATAACTATAGTGGAAAACGTTACAAACGCTGTTGAAACTACTGAGAACATAACTGTTAATTTCAATTTTGAATATAAAGATATATATTGAAATAAGCCGGCTACTTTTTCATTTTTGCAGGTAATTTATAATGTTTTTGAGATACATAAGTGATAATTATAGTCATTCAAATTTATTATCCAGCGATTCTACAGCAAAGCTTATATACTTCTATAAGTTATAATTTTAGTGGATAAAAGGAAGTTAATTGCGATATCCGCCGTGATAATCATTGTGTTATTACCTTCCGCTGTTTTCGCATCGGTTGTTATTCAGCAAACCTACGGTGTTAATACCAAATCTGCGACGAACCCATTTATTGTACAAGGTGGCCCTAATTATGGGTCAGCCCACCAGTTAGGCTTTGCACATATATCTTCCGGTGGAAAGGGAATAATCTTCGGATATGTGGATAATGATACCCGTGTAGAATTGGTTAATGTGGCGGAGATTGTAAATGAAACTAATTTAAAGAATCAGAATATGTACGTATACATGTCGGTTAGCAGTACTGCTAAGTCAAACATAACAATATATTATCGTTCAACGCCTGTTCCATCCGCAGATATATTCCCGACACTAGCACAGCTGGGGACAGCAATTCAAACAACATCATCAGGAGTAATTGACCCGGCAATTCTGGTAGTTGGAGATAATACAACATCAACGGCACCTGTGTGGTATTTGTCTGCTATAATTACAGGAAATATTCCCAGTGCATTACTTACCTTGAATTATGAAATAAAATGAAAACAATTTATTTTTATATTGAAGATTTTATTGATTATAAATCCTATGGTCAATATATGGTCTATAAAATGCCGGCAATCAACCTAATTTTGTTTAATAATTATATTGTCTATCATAATTTTCTCCTCTCTTAGCCTCTCTTCCCGGCTTGTAGAATATGCACCTGTATCAATAGAACATAATATATCATCTGATTTATCCTCTGTTATATTGATCCTGACACCGCCCTCTTCCTTAACAGGATATGTTATTATTGAATCTCCCATGAAATCATCAGAAATAGAATTAACAGATATTATCGGTATCCTGTTTTCAAGTGACCTCGTCTTGACATACCAGTGCCATTCCCGGTGGAAATCCTTTCTTATGAGGGAGGGGTTGAATATAATATCGCAGTGTGCCCTGAAGAGCATTCTAGCATAATCAGGAAAATCTAAATCATAGCATACGAGTATTCCTGCCCTATAAGCTCCCATGTTAAAAACTTTCAATTCGTTCCCGGGAGTATACTTTGTCGCCTCTGCCCTGTATAAATTGATCTTGTCCTGCCAGCCAATAATTTGTTTATTTCTGATTATAAATGTTCTATTGAAAAGAAATCTGTCCAGATAGGAAACACTTCCGAGAATTACCGTATTATTCATTTTTAAGGAATCTAATATTCTATCCAGTTCATTTTTCATTACTTTAGTTGTAATGAATTTTTCAGGTAACACAAGGATTTCATCTGGATCTGCTTTTAATGATGTTAAATATTTTAAAGCCTCATCCAGTGCCATTCTCTTTGTCTGTATGCCCCTGATCTTCATTATCATATTTTTTGATGTTTGGGACTTATTTTAACTTTTATTAATTATTTTTTTAAACTCATCGGCATCTCTGATTGTATCAATATCCATGTGTGAATTATCAGAAACTTCTATGCCGGTGAAATCATCCATATGCTTCATTATAACAGGCTTTCCCCCGTGGTCGCCCTTCAGTTGAAGAAGCTCGTTGAAATATTTTCTGGAAAATATTACTGGACTAACCGGTATTCCATTTAGCAAGAATCCTACTATTTCCTTTCTACTTTCAATAAAGTGATTTATTAAACTGTTCAAATTATCTGAAGTCATCATGGGCATGTCTCCAGGAATAATCATTGCGGCATCTGAACTATCTGAAATATTTTTTATGCCCAGAATTATAGATTCTGACATGCCATTCTCATAATATTGGTTCCACACTGTATTTAATCCTTGATTTTCGGCATATTCTTTCAGATCAGTATTTCTCAGTATAATCAAACGTTCGGTAAATTTAGCTTTAATTACATTATTTATAACATAATATATTATGGGCTTCGAGTTTACCTTATACATAAGTTTGTCAGAACCGAATCTTTCTGATTTTCCTGAGGCTATGATTATAGCAGAAATATTTAGCATCATATGATATTATTTTTCTATAAATATATCTTGGGTGCTTAATGTCTTTTAAACTGAAAATAATCAAGCCTCAATTAAAAAATATAATGACCTTGCCGCAACATTTAAGTTAACATAATTATTACTACAATAATGATTGCACAGGTTCTCTCTGGGAAAGGAGCACAAATTCAGATTATAATTGAAACTCAGGGGCTAGTTTTTACACCGGACAATTTAATTAATGTTTTAAAGAGTTATGAATTTCAAATACAACAAGGTGTTATTTCAAATCCTTTACTTCCAAATAACCAAGTAATGAATGCTCAGATATTTTCTAAGGATTCCTTAATGATATACTTTGTACAAAATCAACCTATAAGTAGCCTAATTTTTACAATTTTAAATACAGTGGATCTTAGGAAGGAACAAGTTGCCGGCAAAGCAAGCATAGAGATGATAGAAAATATTATGGATAAACTTAATCTAGTGGATGAGACAATTAATTCAATAACTTTTAATTTTACAACCCGTTTTGAAGCCTCCAGAAAACCAGTGGAATTATTGACCAAAACATTAAATAAGAATTTTATTAAGAAGTTTAAAGATATCAATTTAATAGAGCATGTGAATATGCTATCGGTACGGATCGGTGATGCCTTTCCCGTTCAGAAAAATGGATATAATATTGTCCTTGAACCTCTAATATCTAATCCAGAAAAAATGTTTTTTATGCAATTTATCAAGAGAATTGTCAACCGAACTTCCTTATTTGATCTTGTTGAAAATTTTTCAGACTTATTAGAATCAATTATAGAGGGGGTGGACCCAAGTGAATAGTTTACCATTGCTTATGAGTCAAAATTTTTTATCCTCTGTTGGAAAAATTATAGAGGATGACAACATTGAATTTGAGAGGATCCTAAATACTGCCCAAGCTTCCTCCATTCAATATGGGACTCCACAAAATGAATACATAAATTATTTTATTTTCTTACCAGTTGAAGAGCAAATAAAAAATCAAATTATGAAATTAAATGATACATTTGAATTTGATTCTAAGAGTGAAGTTTCTGATTTTCTCTTAAAAAATCCTAAATTAATCGATGTAATAAACAGTGCGAGACAACAAATACGGATATTCTTCCCGGAAGAAAAATTGAAATTAAAAGTAGAGTTTGATCCGGAAATAGCTTCTGATTCTGGCACTATGTTTTTATTGATAGTTACAAAAAAAGAACCAGTAGAGGCAATCAAATTGCTCGACAAATTAAACGAAACATGGTGGTTGGAAAGAAAATTGGAAACCAATGGAAAATTAATAATCGAGGAAGAATATGAATGAACTTTAATTGGGAAGACTATTTGAAACTCGCACATCATCTTGTAGATGAAAATAATAATTATTTAGAAGAAAGTAGTTACAGAACTTCTATAAGCCGTGCCTATTATTCTGTTTTTAACATGGCAAAACATCATTTGATTGATTCAGGAGAGAAGTTGTCAAAAGGTGCCGATATACATCAACAGATTCCACTTCTATTTGAAAGTTTAAGCAAACAAGCACAAGATAAAAATAAACAACGGGACTTAACCAGTATATCTATTGGTTTAACCATTCTTAGACGTTTGAGGAACAAGGCGGATTATGACGATAAAATAAAGGAGTTGAGTAAGGAGGCAACTGGCGTATTAATTCGTGCTGAAAATGTTAAAGATATAATTATTTCTCTTAGGAAATGAATTTTTATGGTACCGGTATAACTAATGATTTGGTAGATTTATAGTGATCATAAGAGCAAACCTCAAATTTTTATAATGTTCTCTTATAACCGATGGTGAACAGAAATAGAATAATAGCAATTGTTATAATATCATTATTTATAGTTACATTAATTAATATTCCCTCAGGGCATTCAGGTATCAATACTCAAAATCCTGATGCTGGAAGCACTTCTATCTTTGTACAAAATATGTCTTATGATGAAAAGGAAATCCGGACGTGCAGTAACAATTCAATATATTACAATATTACAGAAAGCCATTATTTACAAACAGAATATAGCTTTAATCTTTCCTGGGGCATAAATCCTAGAGTGGAAGCTTCAACGGAAAATACCATTATTTTAGAACAGGCAAATAAAACTTTACTATCCATTGAATACGGAAAGCAACTATGTTACAAAACAATAGTTTCAGGGACTAAAAATTATACAGGCATACTGAATTTTGATAAATGCCATACTACATACAACATATCAATAATATTATCAGATAATATGAAGAATCATGCAATTATAATGCAGGGCAATGGCCATAACAGCCAGCCATATGTGGTGGCACTTGAAAACCCTTACAGGAATGAAAATATTACATTCATGTTCGGCGGAAAATATTCAAACCAGACTATAGGAAGAATAGGAGTTGAAAATTATACCGGATTAATTACTCCTGGAGGTGCCATTACTAATAATATAGAGCTGCAGAGCAGTAATATAATTCCATATCAGGTATACGGTTCTTCCATGGCATTTCTCGATTCAAAATTGAATTCTATCATTTATCTTGATAGGGATGTATCAATAATCAGGTATAACTACTATGATAGCAATTACTCTGTCATAGCCAGTATAAATAATTCATATGGCTCTGCTATACATTCATTCCAGTATAGAGGGAAATTTATATTTTATTACAGTTCATCTGATAAAACATATATATACAGTGTAAACAGTACAGATTTATCCATAAACAGAACAGTAATTCAGAATGATGATGCAACACATCTGCTGATCTACCGGAATCAGTACATCATGTTCAACCTGAATGGCACCTTTATTTTTCCGGGAAATTACACAGTAAATATTCCAGAAGGCAGGATTCTATCTGTAAATGCATCTAAAAATATGGAAATAACGACATTTTCAGGTAATAGGATATATAATTACACCATGAACAGCACTAAGATACCAATTATTACTGGAACCTATTCATGGAATATGTCAGGAAAAGTAATTTATTCAGGTTCGATCAATGGCATTCAGTATTTAATTGAATACGGGCCATTGAAATTGAAGCCATACAGTAACACATATTATAACTTATCAAATTCATTACCGAATATATATGAAAATGCCGGAGAAATCTATGAGTTCATCCATGGTAAATTTTTGAATACAGGCATAAACGCAAACAATTCAGAAATTTCGGAATCAGACAATGCTATAATATTAATGAATGGGCTTCATATGTCCATATATTCCTTTAATGATGTGTTTTCAAAAGATACTATTATAATCAAAAATGTCACAGAATCTGTTACCTACAGAAATACAAGACTGATCTTTAATGTTTCATCGGAATTAAGTTATAATCTATCGGTAACAATATTCAATACAACCTATTATGCCCATAATAATGAAATTTTATTAACATTCAATAATACCACATCTGGAATTTATAATTACAGTGCAGTTGCCATTAACAGTGCTGGATACAAATATTCAGGGAATTATAAAATGCAATACAACAACACATTATATGTTAAGCCTGTTCCCAGACCACAACCGGTAACCACGGTCACCGCTGCTTCTATATATGAAAGGTCAGGGGAATACCATCTTAAAATAAAGGGAAACAATACAGAAAATGCAACGATTGCATGGTATGTCAATGGCAAATATTCAGGTTCAGGATTAGCACTTACCGATAGATTGCCGGAGGGCATTGACAAAATTTCAGCAAAAATCACCTATGACGGTAAGGTATATACTGCTGAAAAGACGGTAATTGTACTGGGAAATATACCGTATATTGTCGGGGGAGTGGGAATAGGGGCTATTATAACCATATTTGCCGTTGAGACATTTTACTTTAATAATACCGATATAGACGATATCATAGAAAATTCTTACGGAAAGACTGTTAAGGAATTAATAAAGGTAGGGAGAAAGAAACGTGCCAGCGGTAGGAGAATAAAATACCGGCTAAAGGCATTATCGATGGAGGGCAAAATATCCATTGCCAGGGATCTGGACAATAAAAAATATGTAATGGCAAATAAGGAGAAGAGGAAATAAAAAAATAATTTCGATGATTTGTTATCCTATATTTATCATATCTAATTGTGTCCCGTGAATTTATTTATTATCATGAAACAGAGGTTTCTGTGTCAGATCAAGAAAACGACCAGAAATTATACAATCTAAAAATATTAATAGTCGTATAAATTACCCTTTACAATGGTTATAAATTCAAAGACACTCAGCAGTACCAGTGACATTTACAGAGAAAATTACCTGAAAATAAGCAACCACGGTGCAATATTCAACAACAGAACATCTGCCCTGGTCGGTCTTGACGGAACCATTGACTGGGCATGTTTCCCGGACTTTGATTCCGACCCCATCTTTGATTCCATACTTGACAGCAAAAAAGGGGGTTCTTTTATATTCAGGCCCGTTGACGAATCAAAAGTAAACCAGTATTATGAAGAATTTACAAACATACTCATAACGGAATTCATCCAGAACGACAAAATTGTATTGAGGTTGACAGATTTTCTGCCCACATCTGACTGTTCAACGCTGAATTTTCCCGAAATACATAGATTTGTGGAGGTTCTCAGCGGAATAAAGGTTGAAATATATTTTAAGCCGAATTTTCATTTCAGCAGGGAATTACCTAAAATAATTCAAAACGAAAACGGCTTTCTCTTTCAGGGTGAAAGTTCCAGTGTTGGGCTGTCCTCGAATTTCAAGCTTAACAGTGGACAGGGAATAGTGTATAACGATAATCTGTTTCTCGGATCAGGTACATACCAGTGGCTTGTTATCTCAACAGATATCAATTACATTCACAGGGTAGAGGAATATAAATCGTATCAGAGGCTGGAGGAAACAAGAATTTACTGGAAAAATTGGACTAATAAAATAACATATCACGGTGTCTGGCATAAATACATGCTGCGATCAGCCCTTGTGCTGAAGGGCATGTTTTACGACCCCACTGGTTTGATGGTGGCAGCCCCCACATCGAGCCTCCCTGAATCCATAGGCGGTGAGAGGAACTGGGATTACAGATATACCTGGATAAGGGATACAACATACGTCATTGAAGCTCTGTCAATGATAGGGCTGAAGGATGAGGCAACAAAGTTTCTCTACGGGCTCATGAATATGATACACAGAGACCATAAATTAAGGACTATATACCCGCTGGATGAGACACGGGAAATATCAGAAAAGATACTTGATTATTCAGGATATATGAACTCTGCACCTGTGAGGATCGGGAATGAGGCTGCGGACCAGCTGCAGGTTGATCAGTACGGTTCGATCATTAATGCAATTTATCATTTTGAACTTTCAGGCGGGATAGTTACCCTGCAGCTCTGGGACTTCATAGTTGAAATACTTGATACATTGAAGCAGATATGGAAATATCCCGATTCAAGCATATGGGAATTCAGAAGCGAGCCGAGGCATTATGTTTACTCTAAGCTTATGTCATGGGCGGCATTTCACTTTGCCGGTCTAATTGGCAAAAAGCTGTCATACTCCGCTGATTACAACGACTGGGACAGAATTGAAAAGGAAATCAGGGATGACATACTCGCAAATGGCTTCGACAGTGAAGCAAACTCATTTGTGCAGAGTTATGGGTCAAAGGAAATAGATGCATCACTTCTGCGGCTTCCACTCATAAATTTTCTGGATTCAGATGACCCCCGTGTACTGGGAACCATCAAGGTTGTTGAGACCAGACTCATGAACAGTTCTTACCTCTTCAAGCGTTACCTAGAGGATGATGGATTAAAGGGTGAGGACAACGGGTTTCTCCTGCTTACATTCTGGTATATCGAAGACCTGATCAAAATGGAAAGGGTCGGTGAAGCAAAGGATATACTGGAATCTGTTTTGAACATGTCAAACCATCTCATGCTCTTCTCGGAGGAGATAGATTTGAAAACCGGTGAGATGCTGGGGAACTTTCCACAGGCAATATCACATCTGGGCGTTATCAGGACAATCACTCTTCTGAATAATGAATTCAAAAAGAGCGGCAATGCAGGAATATTGAAGTATGCATAATACTCCATATGGCGGCATCTGCAGAGCTGTTCCGCACTGTTCGGCAGCGGGAAAATTTTTAAATAGGTATACTATATAATCACCCTGTGTCAGAAGATCTTCAATCAATTCGCAGGAGCATGAATAATTATGTCTCCATGCTCAAGTCTGAGAATGGTTTCATGTATGCTGGATACCCAAGATTCATGGAACTATTCGGCAGGGATTCCATAATCTCCGGAGTTGAACTTTTCTATATTTATCCGGATATCCTCAAAAACACATTGATGGTTCTTGCGGGAAACCAGGGTATAATCTATAATACCGATACTGGAGAGGAGCCGGGAAAAATACTTCACGAGCTAGCAGATGCCAGGACATTCAGATATAATCCATCAAAGGAAAAATGGGTTAAACCCTCTGTTCCACTCTATTATTCCATTGACAGCACACCGCTGTTCGTGTATGCCTGTGAGTTATACATTGAGAAGACCAATGATACCGGATTTATGGATTACATCAGGAAACATATGGAAAGATCTGTATCATGGATGATTGAAAAATCGGGGAAAACCGGGTTCTTAACATATAATAATATAGAATTCGGGGATAAGCTGGCGTCACAGGGTTGGCTCGATGGTGCGTGGAGCCTGTACGGAAAATGGAAGGGTGATACCGCACTCATAGAAGTTCAGGGTTATTTTTACCAGGCTATGAAACAATACAATGAATTATTCCAGGAAAACCCTATGAGATCGGCAATAGAAAAAAGGATCGACTTCCTTGAAAATAACATTAACAGGTATTTCTGGCTGGGAGATGAGGGATATTATTCCCCAGCAGTGTTTTTCACAGGGAATGGTATGGAAAAACTTAATACAATAACATCAAGTGCAGGGCATCTCCTTCTGACAGGATTGATAGATAGAAGCAGTAAAACAGCCATTGTTAAAAGGCTTTTTGAAAATGATATGAAGACACCCTTCGGTATAAGAACTGTATCTTCTTTAAGCGATTATTTTGATCCGTATAAGTACCAGGCCGGAAGCATATGGCCACAGGATAACTGGTTAATATTGCAGGGATTGAAGCGCCATGGTTTCAAGAAGGAAGCAAAGATGTTGAGGGACTATATTTTGAATGCAATACTTGCTATAAGAGACCCATATGAATATTATTCAGTTGATCTAGACGGCAATATGATAAATATGGATCAGCTGGAAATCTATCCATGCATGCCACAGGCCTGGAGCACCGGTGCCTTTATGGAGATACTTGATGATAAATTCTAGCTGCTATTGACCTCTGAACTGGCAACCCCGTCATTGGATTTTACATCCTCCAGGATTCCATCCCTGTACACATTGAATTTTTCCAATCCGAATGATATCTGGTCACCCACACTGTATTTTACATCGGTCCTGACCACCATATCACTGCCACCGGATGTGCAGTGCACGAAGTAATTTCCCTCTGAATTTTCTATCAATGTAACCTGGGCTGTTATATCATTGCCATCCGTTGCCCATCTGGTCCTGAACCCGATGGTCCGGTCTGGATAGCCCATATCATCGCCGGGAATAAAATTCATGGGATATGTTCCTATGAAATCGCCGACCCACTGTGTTGCCGGTCTCTCATATAACTCATTGTATGGTCCGATCTGCTCGATCACACCATTATGAAGAACCGCAACCCTGTCTGCAAGGTTTGAAGCCTCGACCTGGTCATGTGTAACGTAAACGAACGTGTGATTCAGATCCTTCTGCAATCTTTTCAATTCCTGCCTTGATGTGTATCTGACCCGGGCATCAAGATTGCTCAGTGGTTCATCCAGCAGAAAGAGTGCAGGGTCCCGCACAAGTGCCCTGGCAATTGCAACCCTCTGCTGCTGCCCCCCACTCAACCTTGTGGCATTGACATCGAGCTGTGGCCCTATGTTGAGTAGATCTGCAACCTTTTCAATTTTTTTGTGTATCTCATCCTTTGAAAGCCCAGCCATCTTCAGTGGAAATGCAATGTTTTTATACGCTGTCATATTTGGATACAGTGCGTAATTCTGGAACACCATGGCTATATTCCTTTTATTGGGTGGCTGGGAGGTTACATCGTTACCGTCAACTATTATCTTTCCGCCATCGAGATTTTCAATTCCCACAATAGTCCTGAGAAGTGTGGATTTGCCCTCGCCGGAAGGACCGAGAACCACGAGAAACTCGCCGTTCAGCACTTTCAGATTCAATTTATTCAGTACCCTGACATTTGAAAATGATTTTTCAAGATTTATTAATTCCATTTTATAATTCATATTTTCATGCCTCCGCTTAAATACTCTCCCTTTAAATACTTCTGGAGCACAACAACTATTACAATTACCGGTATGGTTACAAGAAGGGCAAAGGTTGAGGCTATAAATGGCTCACCCCTGCTGACATAATCATACAGGCTTACAGGGAATGTCGGGTTTACTGGCGATATTATAACTGCATAGGTAAACTCGTCCCAGGAGGTCATCCAAGCCAATAAAAATGATATCAGTAAGGGTATTTTTATTAATGGGAAAATAACATCCTTGAAGGAATGGATAATGGATGCACCGTCCACCATTGCCTGGTTTTCCAGATCCTGCGGGAGTGCCCGGAAACCACCAAGCATGATGAATACCGATATGGGTAAAACCACAAGCTCCTGGGCCAGGGCAATGCCGAATATATTATCGTAAAGACCTACCTTAATGAAGTACACGGAAATGGGAATTGCGATAACTATGGCAGGCATCATGTTAACAACGAAGAGAAGCATGATGATTTTATTTGAAAATCTCGCTGATAGTTTATTCAATCCGTAACCTGCCGGCGTGGCAAGCACAAGTGCAAGAATGCCCACTGTAAAGGCAACTATAACACTCCTTATAACCGGTTTTATCAGTGATAGATTCTTTATGGATGATTCAAAATTCTTCAGGGTGAATACAAAGGGAAGCTGGTATGGATAAAGCCTGTCAAATGTCAGGCTTATGGGTTCAAAGGCTATCAGTATGAGTATGTACAGTGGATAAATAAAAATCACGGCCAAAATTATGGCTATTACATATGATGGCAGATTCCTATTTCTCATACTGCTTTGCACCTCCGAATTTTATTACTATAAAGGCAAAAACCACTATTATTGCCAGTAGGATGCTTGCCGCCGCATAGGAGTAATATGTTGTAGAAGAATATAAAAAGTACTCGTATACCAGTGTATTGATCAGCGATGGGGAATATCCTATTAATATCAATGGAAGGGCGAATATATTGAATTCACTGACACCCCTTATCAATAATGCTATGGCTATGAATGGAGCCAGATTCGGTAATGTTATATGTATGAATCTTCTGAAAGAACCGGCACCATCAACGCTCGCCGCCTCATAGAGCCTTGGTGGTATGGTGGACATTCCGCCCAGGAGTATAAGGGCAACCAGTGGTGTATTTTTCCAGAAGTCTGCGAACATCACAATGCCCATTGAGGAATATCGATTGGAATACCAGTCGATGCTGTGGATTCCCAGAGAGTACAGGGTTGAATTGGCAAATCCTCCCACCGGGCTGAATATCAATGAAAATATGAATGCAGAAACCACAGTTGAAATACCGTAGGGAATGATGAATATTGTGGAAAATAATTTATTCCCCTTGAGTGATTTGATTAAAATATTGGCTATGAGTATGGCAAAGAATAATTGAATTAACAGTGCACCGAAGCTTACAAGCAATGTATCGCCAAGTGAGACCACAAGCCCTGCCTTGTATATTGCATGATAGTTGGATAGGGAATAACCTCCCCCGGTGCTTCTGAAGCTATAAAACACCACAGATGCGGCAGGAAAGAAGGAAAGGACGGCAACATAGACCAGTGCCGGTAAAACATAAATTATATACTTATAATTTCTATGACTCTGCATGAACATAGCAATTAATTTATAAGTTATATTTAAAGTTTGGTATGTACTGGTAATGGTATATTAAACATGATAAGCTGTGTAAATTCAGTGGCTATTTAATAGATATCAGTAAAGTTTAAATATTACTATGTTATAGATTTTTATGAAGAAACCTGATGAAGAATCATCTAAACCTAAAAAGAATTTCTGGGTGAAAGTGATTGCGATCATAATTGTGGTCGCTGTCATAGGCGGAGTTATAGCAATAGAACTTCCCCATTTATTACCCAAGAAGGCAGCCATACAGACACTGGAAGTGTATCCAGGGCCATCCGGTCCTGCAAATTCCGACCATCTGCTGGGTGGTTGTGTGATAGCCGAAGTTAATACATCCGGCCTCAGTGTTAGTGACACACAGGCCATGGATCAGTTTGTACAGTATATGTTATCGCCACACGTTGAATTCGCCGGAGAAGCAGCTACAGGATTTATACCAATAAGCAGTAGCAACACAAGCGAAACAATTACAACGTTCTATACCGGCAGCTCAACAGTGGATATAACATATTTCACCAGCGTATCCCCATCTGATTTCTCCGCTTATTACAAAGGCGTGGTAAGTGCATTCAACGCTAAATATACCAATATAAAGGTAACAGCAGTGGACGAAACCGCAACATCTATTATATCAGATGTGGAAGCAGATGTGGTAGCCGGGCACTCAACACCTATAGTAACAAGCATAGATAACCTGGACATTGGAGTCCTGGCGTACGGGACATATAACGGGCACTCTTACCTGCTCAATATGAACAGCACCGTAAAAGGAGGAGTAAAAACACTGATGCCGAGCAATGTAATTCCATCAATAGTCGATCTTACAGACTATGAAGGCACAATATTCTCCGGATCTGTACCATTTATAACAGAAATCATAAACACACCACTGGTATGGATTGACCAGACAGCACTCAAAGCCGCTGGCATAAATGCAGAACCACAGAATTTCACAGCACTTCTGAGTGATGCAAAAGTACTTGATTCAAAATACGGCAGAGGAATGATCAACTTCCAGGGACATGGAGGAGCCAGTACTGCAACTGAATTATACCAGTTCTTCGTACAGTATGGAGGCAATCCGGTTACATTCAACTCTACCAATGATGTGAGTGCAATGTACTATATATACAACCTGAGCAAATATTTCAGTCCTGAGTACAAAACTTCCTACTGGGCAACATACAAAGGATTAGCCGCAGATAAATACACAATGATGGATTACCAGTGGCCAGGATCAGTTGATACCGGTACCGTGGGCATGAATGTAACAGGCTTAACCGGAAACAACTCAGTACTTAATGTATCATTAAAGGCCATAAGCGAGGGTGTATTCATACGAGACCCTGTACCATGGATAGGCGAATGGCAGACATTAATGGATTCAGCATGGACTACTGTTATAACCAGCGGTCATGCGCAGACCTACAGTTCCATATCGACAGCACTTGCAAACGCTAACTCAGCCATGTACTCATATCTTCTCAGCAATTACAACTATACAGTTGCACAGGACTATGAACATGGGATGTATAAACCTATAATTGTTTAATTTTTTTATATTTTTAATTTTAAATTTATTAAATCAATATTTTACTGGATTATGAACTCATAAATATTTTATACCGAAGTATATCCAACCTGTTCAAGAAAGCAAATTATACCCTTTCTTATTTTATATCCGAATTCTGTTAGCTCATAGCTTATAATATCATTCTGACATCTTTTAACTATACCAGCTTCTACCAGATCTTTAATTCTCTTTGCAATAATTGTCCTGCTTGAACCTGGAATGGATTTAACAATATCATTAAAATTCTTTCTTGTATTGTTATTTCCTATCACTCCAAGAACGAGCATTGTGTATCGCTTTCCTATCAATCGAAAAATCGGAAGTGAAGGGTCTATGCATACCCTCTTTTCTCCCTCATAAATCATGCATGCATTTTCAATATTGCTATCCATGCAGTAAACAATGCAATTGAATATATATTATTTGCACAGCTTCAGCTAATGGGAATACAGATATCTACGAGTGATACTTTCTATCTTTCTTCTGGTTTCCCAATTTTATTGCCTCGATATATACAACGGGATAATGAGATTAAAGCCAGGATTATCATTTTTTTTATATAACTATTATTTTGAAATTCTAATAATATTTGAGTAGACACATACAAATATTTATATATAAATAACGGTTAAATTATTATGGCAAAGAAAGATAGTGAAATTACAACAAGCCTACTGCCACGGCTGGACCGCCTGCCATGGAGTGCATGGCACTGGAAGGTCTGGCTTATACTGGCTGGCGGGATGCTGCTTGAGGGTTTTGTGCTTTCTGTTGGTGGCTCCACCCTGTCAACGGTGGAAAAGCTTTTTAGCCTGACCAGCGAGGAGGCAGTTGCACTCACACCTATATTCCTTGTGGGTGAAATGGTTGGTGGAATATATTTAGGGTCCCTTGCAGATGTAAGGGGAAGAAAACAGCTATTCATTATAACCATGGCAATCATAGCCGGAGGATCGCTTTTATCGGCTGTTTCAGTTGATTATCCAATGCTGGCTCTATCCAGGGCCATAGCAGGTTTCGGAATCGGTGGCGAGCTGGGGTCTGCCATAGCAGCCTTAGAGGAGTTTTCTCCATCTAAAAATAGGGGCTTTTCAGTTGGAACAGGCAACGGCGTTATGTTTGATTTCGGAACATTTATAGCCGGCTTTGTTTCATTCTTTGCAATAGCATACCTTCCAGTAAGCTTCGGGTGGAGGATAGCATTCCTTACTGCATTTGTTCTGGCAGGATTTATATTCGTCGCCAGGCTTGATTTGCCGGAATCGGTCCGTTACCTCCTCAGGAAGGGAAAGGTCAATGAGGCAGAGGACATAGTTGATAACATAGAGGCAGAAGTTAAAAAAACCAAGGGAAAACTGTCAGATGTCAAGGACACTGTAAATATTCCTGTGGATGAGGGAAAGGTTATGGCATCTGAGGGCTTTAGCGTTATATTCAGGAAATATAAGAAGAGAATTGCTCTATCATGGATACTTAACTTCTGTGAAACCTGGCCCTATTATGCTGCTTTCTCTATCATACCCCTGATATTCACGAAGATATACCTTATACCATCAAAGGATACTGGCCTGATTTTAAGTGTGGTTCTCGGTGCGGGCGTTCTGGGCGTTCTGGTCTGGGCATATCTCCTGGATATAATCGGGAGAAGGCCGGTTATAATGATAACATATATTGTGGCAGGCATCGTTGCAATAATTCTGGGCATTGTTGTGCATTCAATAGACTTTGTTGTATTCATTGCAATTTTATCGCTGATGTATTTCTTTACATATGCCGCAGCTGCACTGCTCTATCCACAGATAGGAGAGATGTTTCCCACAAGGGCGAGGGGTTCCGGGCTGGGAACCGCCATAGGCTTCGGAAGGCTTGGAGGAATAATAGGCCCATTCGTGCTTCTTGCCCTTCTCAACTATGGATTACTGTATGTATTTGTGGTAACCGGAATCGTCCTGATTATAGGGGGCATTGCAGAGGTTGTGCTTGGTCCTGAATTAAAGAGGGAAAGCCTGGAAAAGGCATCAAACGATACCTAAATTTTTAAAAAATCCATTAATTTTTTTTCTTCTGTGAAATTATCAAGCACAAGGTCAGATCCTGTTAAATCTGATGCTTTGTACACTCCGGTTGCGACAGCTATGGCATTTACAGAGGCATCCCTTGCTGCTCTTATATCCAGTGGTGTATCCCCTATGAGGTAAATATCCTCCCTTTCAATGGATTTCCCGAACCTTTCTATGGCATAGTTTACAAGTTTTGATCTTACTCTGCTATCATCACCGTATCCACCTGCCACAAAGTATGACGATATGCCTGCCTTTTCAAGCCTCAGAGAGGCTATAGCCTGGAGATTCCCTGTCAGGACTCCTAAGCTGTACGTACTTTTATGGAGTTTTTCCA
>JAKAAK010000027.1 GCA_021797025.1 Thermoplasmata archaeon | reverse complement strand
CTAATTCTGCAACTGATATTTCCGGGGTTTGTCTTACTAATCTCATTAATTTTTTTCTTTGCTGTGGATTAAGTTTTGGATACTCTTCTGAAAGATCTTTAACAAGTTTTGTCCGAACTTCTTCCCGGTTGCCTCCAACCCGTGCGATGTATCTTTTAACACTTGGACTTGAAATTGCTTGCATTATCTGATTTGCGTCTACTATTCCTAAGGCTGGCTCTTCATTATTCTCACCATTGTATCGCCCATGAGGTCCTTTTTCAGCAAGTTTAATGTTCGCTTTTCTGTATAATTCATAAGCATTAATTCTTGATTCAACCCACATCTGAGTTTTTCCGAGATTATCTGCTACATCCTTTATACTTTCTGCTCTTTGGGCTAATTTCCAGCAAAGCATTCCATACTCTAAAGGACTTGCGCTCTTTCTCTCTTCATTCTCGTGAAACGAAGCCTTTAAGGCAGAAATATCATCGAGTTCTTTAACTACACATGGAACGGTCTTAACACCGGCAATCCCCGCAGCTCTGAATCTACGTCCACCGGCTATGACTTCAAATTTATCACCCACAGGTCTTACTAACAATGGCTCTAGTACTCCCACCTGAGCTATGGATTTCGTTAGACCTTCAATATCTCCCGGATCAAGCCTTTCGTTCAATTCACCAAGGAAAATGTCTTTTATCTGAATGTTTCTCGAAATACGCTTTTCTTTATCCTCGAAAACTACATCTGGCTTTTCCTTATTTTCATTTTCTATTTCTTTTGCATTCATTATTTGTTACCTCTAAAACATTATAAGATATATATATTTAAATATTATGTTCATACCCTTTCCTACTCGTTCCTTACTTTTTCCTACTTTTTTTGTCACATAATCTCGAAATGTAGTGTTGATCTATTCCACAATCCATAGTTATACTCTGCTTGGACTAATATTTACCTTCTTCTAACATTGTAAAATTTTGGAAGATAAGGAGTATTGATATTAGAGAATGTCTGTATATGAACTTCCTTCGACCTCAACAGGAATTTGCAAAGATGTGAAATTGGCTTATAACCCTAAACGATAATAAAACATTCTCTTATAAGATCAAGTTGATGTTCATATAATATATAATTATTAATATAAAGTATATACGATTTTATATTATTCCAAGCTCCTGTAAATCATATCTACTACTAGGGAACTGAATTTAGACCGCTTTTCTTTGTCATTAAGTATCTGTTCTGACATTTTCTGGTTTATTCCCATTTGCCCAATAATTGCTTTTGTGAATTCTCCCTCAAAATCAGGGCTTATAATCAGGCGATCCTTAGTGTTAGCCAATGCCTGTTTTTTTATTATTTGTGATTCAAGGACCTTATCCCTGATGCTATTTGTATAGTTTATAATGTCAGCATCTGTAAGTTCTCCCTCAAACAGATCATTAAGTTCTTTGATAAGTTCAGTGAGGTATACTTTATCTGGTTCATGTAGATAATCTGATCCGGTGAACGCAAATGTCCTCAGATCACCACCAGAGTCACTAGTTGCTCCCAGATTTAAATTCTGCTCTTTCTGTTTTGAAAGATTATAATGGGTCATGATCACTTCGGAGAGATCTATCTCCTCATCCAGTTTGTCTCCAATTAACTTCGGGAGCAGGCATCTGTAAAATATGCTTCTTTTTTCCAGATCCGTGTTTCCATAATCCACTATTTGTGAAAGGAAATCGTAGGCCCTGATAAATTTTCTCATATTTCCCATAAACAATTCTATTTCCTTCAATCTGAGAATATTGCCATTCATCTTTGCATCTTTTCTTTCATTTCTAATTCTGATGGCAATCGGGTCTATTATTGCTACCAGACTTGCCTGCGATGATCCCGGGTCAATGTATGCACTTACCAGGTCATTAACTTCCTCCTCTGAATATAACATAGATGAATCAAGTTGTTCCTGCAGGTCATTCAGTACATTTGGGTCTGAAATAGTCATAAGCTCAGCTCCCCTGTAATACGGCAAAAATGATTCAAGGATATCCTCGGGATTATTTACAAAGTCCAGAATAAACGTTGTCTCCTTTCCGGGATATGTACGATTTAGCCTTGATAATGTCTGTACAGCAGTGATTCCATAAAGTTTCTTATCAACATACATACTCATGAGGAGTGGCTGGTCAAAACCTGTCTGGAATTTATTTGCCACAAGTATGATCTGGTATTCTAACGTGTCAAAGGCATCCTTTATATCTCTTCCATGGAGACCTGGATTCATGTTATGCTCGTTGAAAGGATCTGGCCCAGAGTTCAGGTCATCAACATCACCTGAAAATGCGACTATAACGCCCATATCTACGTACTTATTTTCCCTTATGTACTTTTCCATTGCTATTTTGTATCGAACAGCCTCCATCCTGGAACCTGTAACAACCATTGCCTTTGCCATGCCATTGAGGCGCCACATTACATTTTCCCTGAAATGTTCTACTATAATTATTACCTTCTGGGAGATATTATATGGATGCAGTTTTACCCATTTCATGAGGGATTTCATGCCTTTCTCCTCATCAATCTGTTTCTCGTCAATGTCCCTTCCATTATGTGCCAGCTTGAAAGCAAGCTTGTAAGGTGTATAGTTTTTCAGGACATCCAATATGAATCCTTCCTCTATAGCCTGTTCCATAGTATAGACATGAAATGGTACCTTGGGAGTGGAATTTTCTGGCCTGCCGAATAATTCAAGCGTTTTTCCTTTAGGTGTGGCTGTGAAAGCATAATAACTCACGTTTGGGGGAAATACTCCTCCCCTAACTTGAGCGGCAAGTACATCTTCTACATCAATATCTTCTATTACCCCGTCTGTTTGCATATTATCTATCTGATCAGCAGAGAGTATATTTTTTAGTTTCCTGGCTATACTGCCGGTCTGTGATGAGTGTGCCTCATCTGCTACTATTGCAAAATTACGATCCTTCAATGAAGCTTTGTTTCTGATCTCATCCATTATAAATGGAAATGTCTGTATTGTAACTATTATTATGAGTTTTCCTGAGGCAAGTGCATCAGTGAGTTGTGATGATTTTGATGTTCTTTCGCCGGATATCCTGGCAATGACGCCAGCTTTGTGTTCAAACTGGTATATAGAATCACGAAGTTGTTTATCCAACACATTTCTGTCTGTAATTACTATAACGGAATCAAAAATTTTATTGTTATCTTTATCGTGAAGGCTTGCAAGCTGGTGGGTTAACCATGAAATTGAATTTGTCTTTCCTGAACCCGCAGAATGCTCTATAAGATATCTGTGTCCCGGGCCTTCCTTCTCAGTTGCAGCAATTAATTTTGTAACACAATCCCACTGGTGGAACCTGGGGAATATCAGTTTTTCCCTTCCTGATTCGGCAAGAAGATGTGAATCTGGATCTTTTTTTTCTATATGTACATATTTTCCTATGATTTCCAGGAATGTATCCCTCTGAAGTATGCGTTCCCATAAATAGCTTACAGCATATCCATCGGGATTGGGTGGATTACCCTTTGCACCATCATTGCCCATGTTGAATGGTAAGAATACAGTATCCTTTCCCTTCAATTCAGTTGTCATAAAAATTTCATCTGTACTGACGGCAAAATGAACTATAGATCTCTTCTTGAATGCAAGAAGAGGTTCTTCCTTCCTGGTTACAGGATCTTTAGGTAATCTCTTTTCCTTGTATTCAACCTTCGCGTCTTCTACGCTCTGTGTAAAATCTGATTTAAGTTCCATTGTTGCTATTGGTATACCGTTAATGAACAGTACGATGTCAATTGAATTGTTATTGTTCATGGAATAATGAAGTTGTCTTACTGCCCTTAATCTCACTTTCTTGTATATGTCTACAATCTTTTCATTCATGGTCTGAGATGGTCTGAACTGGCACATGTCAAACTGTTTTGAAATATCCTTAAAGCCATGTCTGAGAACGTACAATGAACCTTCCCTATTCATCACCTTTACCATACGCGTAAGGAGAGCGTTTCTGTTATCAGTGTCATTTAATCCAGACGAGCCCTCGAACTTTTCAGATTGAGTGTTCTCAAGCCACCCAAAAATATCTTCTGGATAAAGTGCCAGTTCTCTGTCATACTTTGTCGATTCACCAATCAGCCAGCCATGTTTGCCAAGATATTCTATTATGTAATTTTCAAAATTCACTTCATGAAGTTTATCTGCCATTTTCACTCACCTCCTTGACTAATCCTCTTACATCTATTTTGCCTGTAACTGCATTGGATATAAGTGATGATTTATAGTCATTAAGGAGTTTGATCATACTTTGTTGTTTATTTACCATGAGGTTTATTTTATTTAACTGGTAGTTAAGGAATTCACTGATTTCAATTTGTTCTGTTAATGGAGGTACTGGGGTTATATACATTCCTAGATTATCATTGCTAAGTTCTAAAAACGTACTTCCTTGACCTATAGAATTAAGGATATCAGTGGTGCTATCCAAAATATAATAGAAATAATATTCATTTACGTTATCATACTTTTTTACTAATGACTTACATCCCTGATTAAAACATAATTCCGAACTTGCTATCTTAACTTGCCCAATAGGAGCTCTGGTAGATAAAATTATGCTTCCATTTGGTACTAATGTTGTGCCACAGCTTTTGTATCCTTCAATTGTAAGTTTTCGTTTACTCTCTTCTATGACTGGCTGTTCAGTGGAACTCAAATCTTCAGGAGTAACCCAAGTAATTTGTCCGCCCCAATAATTCTCAGTATCACTTCTTGGAGTTGAACCATTAATAATCATAAAATTTCTCTTAATTTCTTTTACTTTCCAGTGCTTCGGTATATTCCCTATCCATTCAATTCCACTATCCTTCATGGGCACGTTAGGGTGGAGACCTTTTGTGACAGCCTGAGTTATAACCGCCTGACGTTTTTCTTTGAGTAGTTTAATCATATTTTTATGCTTGAGTTCTAAATTTTCAAGTTTTCTAACTTCGCACTCTAAATATTTGCTAATTAAAGTTTGTTCCTCCAATGATGGATAAATAACATTGACACTTTCGAATGAATCGGGATATAATCTCAACCTAGAATCTGTTATTCCGGTTGAATTGATCCTAAAAATATCTGTGTACAAACTGGTTCTTAATAAGTAGTGAAAGTATTTAGCGCTTCTATCTTCTATTGGGCGGAATACGTTATAGGATGGGCTCACAATTCCGTCATAATCTGTTATTCCTAATGCCCCCTTCCAAGCTAGCATAATATTAATAACCAAATCATTCTTCTTACATTTCTTGTAATCTATAAGACTAGCCGCGTGCGTTAGAAAATCACCAAGGCCAACGACTTCATTCTTAGGTTTTACTCCATAATATTCGGATACTGATAACAGCAGTTCGTCACCGTTAGTCGATCTATCATTAATTTCTCTAAATAACCATCTCGCTCTTGTTACATCCCAGTGCTCTGGTATCTTCCCAATCCATTCTATGCCACTATCTTTGTATTTTGGATACCGTGTGTACTTCATTCGGTAATCTCCCCCAAAAGGTCAATGATTTCTTTTCCGACTTTCTTAAGATCAGCATCAATCTCTTCAAGCGGCCTCAGTGGCACATACTTGTAGAATTGTCTTGTAAAGGGTATCTCGTATCCAACTTTAGTCTTCGAGAAATCTATCCAGGCATCTGGTACATATGGTTTTACCTCTCTGTCAAAATAAGCTTGAATATCTTGTTTCAATGGAACATTTTCTCTATCCCTGAGGTCGGGGTCTGGTTCAGGTTTCCCCTTTCTGTCGAGACAAATGTCCGCAGTCTCATCTCTTTCCGAGAGTGCCAGTGAAACTGCTTTAAAAGTTTCATTTGAAAGCGACACACCTTTGGTAAAGCAAACATCTTCAAGGTCTTTGAAAAATTCTTCCCTATTTTTGTACAGTTTCTCATGATCTAGGGAAGAGATAGCCATCTCAATGTCTGCAAGTTCTTTTTCATTATTCTTGAATTCACGTTGGTCTTTCAGTCTACTTATCCTTTCTGGCGAAGCCTGAAAATTTAGCCTCAGGGGTCTTTCAACAATGATAGTTGAATAACCAAAATCTTCATTGTCGAATAACTTGCTATTTTCATTATTCTGGAATTCCCCATAAAGTTTCACTATGGTGTCAATATCTTGATCTGAAAGTTCGTTTCTTTTTGAGCCTAGTGATTTTCTCATCTTCCTGAACATTTGAGTAGCGTCTATCAATTGTATCTTTCCTTTTCGCTGTTCTTCCTTCCTGTTTGAAAGGATCCAGATATATGTTGCAATTCCCGTATTGTAAAACATGTCTGTTGGAAGACCCACTATAGCCTCAAGCCAATCATTTTCAATTATCCATTTCCTTATTTCCGATTCACCGGACCCAGCTGCACCTGTGAACAATGGAGAACCGTTGAGAACAATACCGATTCTACTGCCATTGTTGTTCACAGGATTCATTTTGGATAGCAGATGAAGTAAAAAGAGCAGGCTACCATCAGAAATCCTAGGCAGTCCAGGACCAAATCTGCCATTGAATCCTTTCTGTTCATATTCTTTTCTCACCGCTTGTTCTATCTTTTTCCATTCCACCCCAAATGGCGGATTGGAAAGCATATAATCAAATCTCTTACCTTGATGCCCGTCATCTGAGAGGGTATTGCCAAATATGATGTTCCTCGGATCCTGGTCTTTGATAAGAAGTTCAGATTTGCATATTGCATATGATTCCGCGTTTAATTCCTGGCCATAAAGTATGAGCCTTGCTTCGGGATTCATCTCCTTAATGGTTTCATACGCAATGGATAACATGCCACCAGTCCCGGCCGCCGGATCATATACTGTCCTGAGCACACCAGGTTTTAAAAGTGCTTCATCATCATTTGTGAAAAGAAGGTGTACCATCAGCTTTATAACTTCTCTTGGCGTGAAATGCTCTCCAGCAGTTTCATTAGAAATTTCTGAAAATCTCCTTATTAACTCTTCATAATAAATAGACATATCCGTACTATCCAGTTCATCCGGATTCATGTCAATTTCAGCGAATTTTTGGACTACAAGAAAAAGAAGGTTTTTCTTGTCCAGCTCCTCTACCTCTAGGTGGAAGTTAAATCTTTCAAATATGTCCCTTACCTCTTCAGTAAAGCTATCTACATAATTCAGAAGATTTTCCCTTATATTGTTTGGATCTCCTTTCAATTTCGTAAAATTCCAGGGCGATACATTGTAAAACTTAAGATCTGCTGCTGCAAGTAATACTGCATCTAATGGAAGTCCACTGTCTTTTTTCTTGGCATATTCTTCAAGAACTTTGTCCTTGGTTGGCTCAAGCAGGCAATCCAGGCGCCTGAGAAGTGTGAAAGGGAGAATTATCTTGCCATAATCCGATTGTTTGTAATCGCCTCTTAATAATTCTGCAATACTCCATATGTTGCTTACTATATTGCTTTTTATCATCAACTCAATATATAGATATTAGATATAATCTTTAATGTACTTTATATTTTTTTCATTAGCAATGCCTGAACCGAAATGTTATGTAAGGTCAGATCAAGTATCTTATAAAAATATCTATGTTATGGAATGGTTATCTTGGTAGAAATGAGTTTAAAATTTTAGTATTTGAGCGACGCGTTGACTATTAAACTGAAACTCAGTGTGCATGAATTATGACGTAATATAATGGGAACACTTTTCAGTATAATATCCAAAAAAATGCTGAAAGGAATAGGAGTTGATTCAAAGGATATTATGAAATAAACGCTACTATACCATATTGAAGATAGAAATAAGGATACTCTCGCATTTAAATGGAATATAAAATGGGTGAAATGCTGGGTGAACTAGCACTGAAATTATTATATCGTGGAGTATTAAGGAAACATTATACTGGAAGGCAAAATGGACTTAGTTGCAAACAAAGATGGCCCCAGGGAATTGAGGGATTATAAACCCTTAGAAAATGTTGTTACCAGGGAAGACACAGAAAGGCAATTGGTATTATATACTCATGGCCTTACACTCCAGGAAGAAAAAATAGATAAATTGTTCATTATATTCATAAAAGACGCTAAGAAAATTCCGGTTAAACTGGAGCAAACTACAATTAATAAAAACGTAACCAATGCAAAAAAACTAATTAACTCTATAAATGCTAAAGATTTCCATGGCCGAAAATCTTCATTTTGCAGGAAATGTGAATATAATAGCATATCTAGATATAAATGAATGATGGAACATTCAAAAATTGAATGATAAACCATCTTGGAAGAATTAGTGTGTATTATTTCCAGGTAAGGAACTTATTATTATTTAAATCGCGATACGAGATTTACTGAAATACCTAGAATATGAGATGTTCTGAAACATGGGTGACTCAATGTTAAAAGTCATTCTAGATGTAGTCTACACAAATTAATGTTGACTGAATATTAGTGATGTTAATACAAATAAATTTTCGTCTAAATATTTATATATTCTATGTAAATGTACATTTATAATGCCAAAAAATAGGTGGTACTTAAAAAAAATAAACTCTGATAATTTCAATTTATCCATGGTCTCTCTTGATAGTGCCTATGCAATTGAGCAATTAATAAGAAATAAAAACCTATCGGAATACAAAGAATATTTAAAAAGAGGTATATCATTATTAAATTTACTTAAAAATGCAGCTTCAAATCAAATCAATAATCCAAACACAGAAGACAAATTACTGGATAGAACAGTACGTGAGCTAGCCATGTCACTAGGCTCGATTCATATTAGTGAATTAACAATTAAATTATCCTGTGTTATCAATGACATTGAATCAAAGAATTATATCCATGATGATATTGATTTCTTTCTAAAGATCTATGATGCAGTTAACAAAAGTTCGAGTGTATTAGTATTATGAAAAATAAATTATTAGATATATCTGAACAACTCATTTTCGATAAACTCCAGTGGTGTATTGACACATTAAACAACTTAACAGTTAATATCGACACGCATAATAATATTTCAAACGGAATTAATAATTTATTAATTTATTGTAATGAACTTGCAATTAAAAAAGATTTCATCAGTAACACTAAAGAATTCAAAATTAAATATGGGTATTTAAATGCAATATCTAAAGTTCTTATTGAAATATATAATTATATCAATAATATAAAACAGGTTATTACACAGAATGGCGACAGTTTGAAATATATATACCAGTATGTAAATCGCATAAAAGAAGAACTAGAGATCAAAGGTGATATAATATTAATTCAAGATTCTCATTTTGAGGCCTACCCTACTTTTGACTTTAATTACAATGATCTCCTTGGCGATTTTAACAGCATGACCACATACTTTATTTACATAGATATGGCACTTGATTTGTTTGGATTGCCATTAATTGCACATGAAATAGGCCACTGTTGGCTTTATGAACATGGAGAAACTTATAAAGGACTAAATAAAGAGATAAACCAGATAATTGGAAATCAAACAGATGAAGAAATAAGGGAAAAACTGGAGGAGTTGACGTGCGATATGATATCTGCATATATATTTAAATCCGCGCCATATTCCTATTTGATTAATTCATTCATTAACTTTAACGAATTACCTGATGCCCACTTCGAAGATTCTTTCAGATTGTATATGATTTCATTAGCATATAAAAATGATAATATAATAAAAGAACAATTTTTCCTGGAAAATCAAGAACGTTTTTCAGATTTTAGAAAATATTCATATATGTCCGGGAATTTAATTAAATCATACGATAAGTTTATGCAAATTCAACTTAAATTAAAGCGTAATATATTTGTAACGGACTGTTCAGATACCTTAAAGAATATAATATATGGTAATGTAAATTTTAAGGAAGAATTAGAGAATTTTAAATTAAAGTTAATAGGGGATAAATGACCTATTTATTGTTTTCCCCATATCATTTAATAAATTATCCATATAATGAATGGGGGCAGGGTCCGAAAAATTATTCAATGGTGATACCCAATTTAGGAAACACATGCTAAATAAATCAGCTAATATTTTATTTCTATTATAACTTCCCTTTAATATTGTAATTTTTATTGATTTTGTTGTGGGCGTTCCCCGAAGATTTTTATATTCGTCATATCCGGTAGTTACCATCACATAATTATTTTCATCTAATCCGATACAGGTACCATTCTTTGGTTTAGTGATCTCATTGTCTTTCTTGGAAAAAAGCCTGTAATTAACAGTTTTTTGATATTCCATAACAACAATATTGTCAAAATTATCAATATACTTATTTTTAATCATTTCAAATTCAGATTTGGATATAGAACCATCGCGAACATAAATAACTGACCTTCTATTTTCCATTGTAAAAGTATCAAAAATAAAGCCTAAATTATCCTCGCTCAACGATTCACCCTTTTGAGGTTGTCCTCTGATAATTTCCATATTACTATTTTTATCTCTTATTAAGGTATAAGCCATATATTTGGCAACACCACGACTGACATCAGAAAAAACATAATTGTTATAATTTAATTCTTTTAATAGCCAAGGTTTGCAGTTTAATCGGGCATATAAAGATAATAAAAAATTATCTATCATGCTTCTACTATTATATTTAAGCATCTTTTTAGCGTTTTCCGGGTAAAGGGCTTTAAAGACTAATTTAGTATTTGCAAATTGTTTATAAATTGCCTCTTTATGTGTGATAACTATAACTGCATTTTCATCAGGATTAATCTTTTGCAATTGGTTACGTAATTCATTTGGCGTATTTTCTAAATTGTTATATGTCACTGGTAATACGTATCTGTAGTTATCAGATGAAAAATGTGCAAATTTATTATATAATAGATTTGTTTCCCGGTTATCAAGATCAGAATATATATATAAATTTTTTATATATTTAGTAGAACAAAAACCCGACTTTAAATTCTCTAAAATTTGTGATTTTTTACCAACCTTATTATTAAATAGCAATTCCGGTTTTTTTAATGGAATGTTGCTTTGGTCTAATTCCATTTCGTTAAATGAAATAGTGTCATTATCTACACCTATTTTATCTAAATTGTAATTTTTTATTATGCTTCCAATTTTATTGTATCTCTGAGATGGAGTTAACATCACTTTATTCTTTATGGTTTTGATATCATATACGTTATGCAGAAACTGAGATAGATAGTTGTATCCCTTGCTTTCAAGAACATATTGTTCATTATCTATATTTTTTAAATTAGAATTGGTTGATTTAATGTAATCTATAAGGTTTTGATTGTCAATGAGTATGTCCAATGGTTTTTTCGCCGATAGTTTATCTGCATTGATTATTCTGCCATGATTTAACTCATAGAATAATGTTACTTTTCCTAATTTACCAAGATTGGTTATAAATTCATTTCTTTTAGAATTATCTTTAAATTCTTCCATTAAGGATTTGGAATTAAAAAATTTATTACTAATATCCAGAGACATTACAATCTTTCTATTTGACAGTATTTTGTATACAATATTAAAACCTTCAAATTTAATAGATTTTTCGTTGTTAATTGGAGCTCTGAAATAAAAATTATTAGTACTAAAATTCATCAAATTATGATTAACTTTTAGTTTTTTATATAATATTTGTCTAAAATAATTTAATACATCGTGGTGATTTAATTCATGAAAATTTAGGAATTTTGTAAATTTAAATGTAAAATCTTTCGTTTCTACTGAGTTATTGCTATTGTGGGATGATCCTATGAAGCCATTTTGTTCCCTTGAAAAAACATAGATGCCATTCAATTGAGTTGAAAGCTGATATGCCATAGAATTCTGTTTTGAATAGTCATTCATAATAATATCATTATTTATATTATCTGCCTTATACAGGTTCAATGTTCCATTTAAATTGTCAACAGAAATGTCCGAAATAAAAATATTTGACCTAATTACCATGGTGTTGGGATAACATATAATAATATAAATTTATAGTGCATATAAAGGAAATAATCCCGGAACTGTAAACATCACCGATAAATGGATATACTTTTATACAAATATCCCGGCGAACATAATATTATTTATTATCTATTAGTATCGAAATCGTATAGAGGTCTTCATCTGCTTTTGTTTCTTTATACTGGATAGATTTGAGTTGGCGATCATTTTCATAAACAATATTCTGTAGTGCGTCAGCAATTCCCCCAATAATATTGGCAGAATCTGCTCTTCCTTTATGTCTATAATAAATTATGGACAAATTAACACCTCCGGAAGTTGGTGGTGAAGTATATTTTTCCCTAGCCGCATTTTGTAGTTTCTCTGTTCTTTCAGACTGGTGGTTTCCTTCCTCTTTACTTGCCCTTGATTGCTTATAAGGTGGTATAAATTGTACCGAGATTTCAATTACCATAGAATCTTTTACATCTTTGTGCTTATAAATATTTGTTTTGAATAAAAGTGGTAAAATCTAGTTAATTCGTTTAGAATAAATATGGTACCACAGGCAGTTGTCAATCAGTTCCAGCAACATTCACTTAACATTATAGTTTGATCAATATAATTCCGCATTTACCTAGATATCCAGAAAAATAATCCTCGTGGTCCTCTCTATATATTTGTTTATGAATTTTAGCATCATAAATATCTAAAGGCATTTATGCAGAATAATACACTATTTTCCTTAAATAGAAATGTTTACAAATATTGTAAAATTAAGTATTTTGAAGAAGGATTAAAATAGAACCTTAATGGGATTACATTCTAACTTCTGTTACATAACTTAATATGTTTTGAATAATTTCAAGTATCACTGTTATTACGGACTTTCCGTGAGTCTCCACTAGGATACCATATATGGTATGGACCTGCATAATAGTTAAATACGGTAAACTGGCATACTATAGCGATGTTTTCTACATCCGATATGTTTATATGTATATTTTCCGTATTTTGTTAGCTCCTAAGTTAGAACTATAATATTCCCTGTTATTTAATAATTGAATTCATTGATAACAGGGGGTTATATTTAAACATAATTATATGCACAACCAATTTTCAACAAAATAAGAATCAAAGGGATGTCACATTCTTGATTTAGGGCATACATATTTATTAATCGTTTGTGTATATGACAATCTATTAATAATTAAGCTGGATATGAGAATGCAAAGGAGCTGATTGAGTGAACAGGAAAGAAATAGAATTTGAGTTTGATTGTGCCACGAAGAATACATACGGGTTTTAGGAGAAAGATTCTGGAGAGACCTCGAAAGAAACGTTGTGCGTGATGAAAGCAAAGAAGATCTCAATAACAAATAGATGCAATATTGTTGAAGAAAAATCTATGGGGATAAGAAACGTGTTAAAGGTGAAATGATGTCTGAAGAAAGTAGCAAAGGCGTGACCAAACGCATTAGGGAGAAAGCTTACGAAATAATTAATGAGAGACGATATGGTATAAGATACTCTGAGCTTGTGGATAAACTACAGAGAGAGAATCCGACTTTCAACCCAAATACTATTTATGCTCAGGTTTCTGATCTAAGAAATCACAAAGATTACAAAAATAAGCTTGCTCAAATTAATAGAATTTATATTACCACAGAGAACGAGAAAAACATTAATTCTTCCGATAACAGTGCCGAAGAACCAGAAATAGATAGGAAAACTCCACGTGAAGAAGAATTTTATAAAAAGTTTGCAGATTTCTTAAGAGATGATCTTGGTGAGTGCAATGTTGCGAAACCCTACGGAAATTCTAAAAACGCGCTTAAATGGGGTACCCCAGATGTTGTCGGCTACTCTGATATAAAGATGACATCGAGCTTTAAACGGGATCCCGAGTTAGTAGCCGGTGAATTAAAAGCAGTAACAAAATCTGCTGACTTAATAACAGCCTTCGGGCAAGCTGCTGCATATTTGCTCTTTTGCCACAGATCATACATCGCTGTTCCACAAAGTTCTAAGCCTGATGATCTTAATAGGCTAGAAAGCTTATGCATTTTATTCGGTATTGGTTTACTGCTTTTTGACAACAAAGATCCAAGTAAAGTCCAGTTTAAGATCAGGAACAGATCACAAAGGCATGAACCAGACATTGTTCAATTAAATAATTTTGGGGGTCCAATAATAGATTTTCTAAATAAGAAACAAGATGAATAAATCATTAATTTTTATATAAAACTCTGTGCTGCATACTTCAATAATAACGTTCCACCCCTTTCTCGTAGAAAGGTACCGTGAAACTCTGAAAACAGAAGCAGTTGGAATAGAAACCAAGGGAAACTGAGAGAGGAAAATCATGAATGGTACATTCATATCCATTGATGAAAAACACGAATGTTTTTAAGCCATGGACATAGTGAAATGATTTCCTTGAATAATTGCCTCAATAGACCTTTGCTGATGTTGATATATTGTATATGAAGCCCATATATCATTACCTTCCTTCCTTTATGCCTTGTATTGCCGTATTTACATAATTGTTTCTACTCAGTTGTCTAATCCTCTTTCCTAATATCATACAAATTACTTTTTTATTTTTAATTGCCAATGCAAATATAACTGGCTCCTTGTCTACATTTCCCCTTCTTAAATAGAAGAATAATCCATCCAGGAATATTGCTATATAACGTTTATCCAGTGGCCTGTTAACAAACTTATAAACCTGTTCTATGGTTAAATCTGTAATCCTTGATATAGTAGATTTAGAGTATTTATTTCCTAAAATATCCTCCATTATACCTGCTATTCTCCTTGTAGATATGCCATTTGAATACATTGATACTATAAGATCCTCCATTCCGATTGATCTGTTATATGGTTCTATTACCTTTGTATGGAAATTGCTATCTCTATCTCTAGGAACATTTAATCCTTTTATTTCACCGTATTTTGTTTTTAAATTCCTTTTATATTTACCATTCTTTATTCCTGGCTCTTCCTCTAAATATGCATTTAACTCTATTTCCATTAATTTCTCTATTTTCTCCTTTATTGCTTCCTTTAATATTCTATATATATCTAAATTCTCAATATCCGATGTGTTTATATCTGTATTTTCCATATTTTATTACCTTCTTGCTCAAAAGAGGTACCCTTTTCTGTCATTTAATGATTAAATTCATTAGTAACAGAGGGGTTTATATTTACACATAATTACATACACAACCGATATAACCTAAGTAAAATAGCAAGTAGAATATGATTAATTGCAAGAAAAGGAAAGTTTAGAGTTGCTATAGTGTATGAATATCTTTAGATTATAAAATTTAACAGTTATAGAAAATCTTCTAAATATAAATCCAATGTGGATATTGACACGGGTAGACCTTTAGAATAAAAATTAATTAAAAGAAGCAATAAAGTATATTAGGGCTTTAAGATTATCACTCTAAATAGTGGGTTTGAAGCAGAGAAAGTATAAGGTTGTAATACCTATTATAGAATGATAATATGATAACAAAAGATGAAGGAAGACAAGCGATCAAAAAACTAATCGCTACGTTTAGAGATAATCTTGATCAATATACGCAAATGAATTACAAAGAAGCGCAAGCAAGAAAGGAGTTTATAGATAAATTCTTCATGGCATTAGGATGGGATGTCAATAACGAACAGGGATTTGCTGAACAGTATAAAGAAGTCATAAATGAAGACAGTTTAAAAATTGGTGGTAATACAAAAGCACCGGACTATGCGTTTAGAATAGGTACAACAAGAATATTTTTTGCAGAAGCAAAAAAGCCACATATTAATATTAAGGACGATCTAGAGCCGGCTCTACAATTGAGGAGATACGCTTGGAACGCGAAGATACCTGTTTCAATATTAACAAGCTTTAGAGAGTTGGCAGTATATGATTGTAGAATTAAACTGAATCCAAATGATAGCAGCTCTGTTGCGAGGTTACAGTATTTTGATTTCGAGGAATATGATAGTAAGTTCGACATCATTTGGGATATTTTCTCAAAAGAAGCTGTATTAAGGGGAAGTTTTGATAGATATGTTGATTCTAGTAAAGGAAAGAGGGGGACATCCGAAGTAGATTCTGAATTCTTAAAAGAAATTGAAGGATGGCGAGAACTATTAGCAAAAAACATTGCACTTAGAAATCCCGACTTATCTATATCCGAAATGAATTATGCAGTACAAAGGACAATTGATAGAATATTATTCTTAAGAATAGCTGAAGATAGAAATATAGAGCCATATGAAACGCTTAAAAATATTTCTTTAGGAGATAATGCCTACAAACAACTGATGATTTTGTTTGAAAACGCAGACGATAAATACAATAGCGGTATTTTTGATTTTGAGGCCGATGTTATTACAAGTAGTATAGGAATTGATGATAAAATACTTAAGCAGATTATTAAAGATCTGTACTACCCTATCTCACCGTATGATTTTGCGGTTCTAAAGATAGAAATATTAGGAAGCGTGTATGAAAGATTCTTAGGTAGTACAATAAGGCTTACGGCAGCCCACCAGGCAAAAGTTGAGGAAAAACCAGAAGTTAGAAAGGCAGGAGGCGTATATTATACTCCTGAATTTGTTGTGGACTATATTGTAAGAAATACTGTAGGAAAAGCTATAGAAGGTAAAACGCCAAAAGAAATAGAAAAATTAAAAGTGCTTGATCCTGCCTGCGGTTCAGGAACATTCTTGGTTAGAGCTTATACGTATTTGCTGGAGTATCATTTAAACTATTACCTGACTGATAAAGAGAAATATAAAAAAAGATTATATCAGATTAAAGAAAATGTATGGAATCTTACAACCGAAGTGAGAAAAAAGATACTTACAAATAACATATTTGGTGTTGACATAGATCCACAAGCCGTAGAATTAGCTAAATTGAGCCTTCTTTTGAAAGTTTTGGAAAACGAAACTAAAGAAAGTATAAATCAACAATTAAAACTGTTTAAGGAGAGAGCGTTGCCAAATCTCGATAATAACATAAAATGCGGAAATTCGATAGTTGATTATTCTTATTTTAAACAAAGTAAAATCGACAAAAATGTGGATGATTTGAGTAAAGTCAATCCGTTTGATTGGACCGATGGGGTCAAAGGATTCGGTAAGATACTCACTGATGGAGGGTTCGATGTAATAATTGGTAATCCACCATATGTAAAAGAATATACGAATAAAAGTATATTTGAGGACGTTAAAGAAACTAATCTAAAGAAGTATTATCAAGGAAAGATGGATATATGGTACTTGTTCACTTGCAATGCTGTTGATCTATTAAAAGAGAATGGTTTACATAGCTTTATAGCACAAAATAACTGGATTACAAGTGCTGGTGCATCAATACTTAGAAACAAAGTTTTAAATGAAACTGAATTAATATCATTTTTTGACTTTAATGATTTTAAGGTGTTTAAAGACGCTTCCATTCAAACAATGATTTTTGTATTGAGAAAAAAGAGACCAAAAAACAATTATGTTATAGATTATAATAGGATTACCAACGCTGATATAACCAAAAACCAATTAGAAAATTATCTCTTAAATAAGAAGTACGAAGGAATAGAGCATATAAAAGTCAAAATACGCCCAAAAGAATTAATTAATAAAACTATAAGTTTTGTGGATTCCGGTATTGGTGAAGTTCTTCAATCTATGGAAAATAATAGTAATTATAAATTCAGAGAGGAGGATATTTCAACAGGAATAGATGTACACCAAGATTTTGTAACTGATAAACACTTAGAACTGTTAAAAAATGAAAATATTACAAAAGGAGAGGGGATTTTCGTTTTGACAAATGAAGAAGTAGATAAATTAAAATTAACTCCAAAAGAAAAACAAATAATAGAACCTTATTATACGACTGAAGAGTTAGATCAATATTACGGAAACCGTAAGAATAAATTATGGGTTGTATATTCCGATATTAAAGTAAGAAAGAATATAGTGCAATATCCAAACATTAAAGAACATTTTGAGAGATTTAAGAAGGTAATAACGTCTGATTTTGCTCCTTATGGATTGCATAGGGCAAGAGAACAAAGATTCTTTGAAGGGGAAAAAATAATGTCTTTAAGAAAGACTCCAAAACCTCGTTTCACTTATACGGATTTTCCTTGCTATGTTTCTCAATCTTATTTCGTTATAAAACCAAACAAGATTAATCTTAAATATCTTACTGGCTTACTAAATTCAAAAATTGTTTATTTTTGGTTAAAATATAGAGGCAAAAAACAAGGAGAACAACTTCAAATTGATAAGAAACCGCTATTAGATATACCGTTGTACAACCCAAATGGAACAGATAAAAATAAGGAAAAAATTTATGTGGATATAGTAAGTGATGTCGAATCTATAATCCAACTTAATATGAGGTTGGAAACCATCAGATTGGAATCCGAAATTAATATAATTAAGGGACAGATTGATGTATTGAAGGATAAAATTGATGAACGAGTTTATGAACTATATAATATAAATGCTGGACAAAAGCAAATAATAGAAAATGCAGTCAACTAAGTCCGCTCATTAGTGATAAAACTACTGCCGTTTGGTTGTAGTTCGCTGGAGTGATAAGCCTAGTTATTGGAAACTATAATATTAAATTTGAAAATTTTTTATTAATAAGAAATCAAAAAAATGAATTTATATAGATAATAATGTAACCACAAATATACTAACGAATAATATCTTTTGGATAAAAATACCCAAATTACAAAAAAATTAATAAAAATAAAATATCTAATGTGCAATAGGTAATTTTCCAGATACTTAGCGTTTAACACATCAGATTTATTGCCGATTATTGTACACTAAATCTATATCAGACTTCTATGCAAAGTTAAACGCTGCAGCAAATTCTATACAATTGCCAGGGCGGCAACATGAAAGCGTTAAAGTCAAGCGAATCTGAGTATAGTCCAACCCCACTCCGTTTTTGTTAAACCCATTATAGGTTATCGACTTTTTTGTTCTACTATGAGAGAAAACAATCATTTATTTTGTCATATTTTCTGGAGATCATGACTAGAATTAGTTTTTTGTACCACTAAATATTGTGAGAAATTATAAAACATAATAACCGATAATTATGTACATTATCCCAGAGTCCTGCATGATAGCTCTGCCGCAAAAATTCGCTTGGCCGGTTAAAAGTTGATAATTCATCCAGGCGATATTTTCTCACAGTTTTGTATTTTTTAAAATAACATTAAAAAAATTACAAATTATTTATTATTTAATATATAATT
>JAKAAK010000232.1 GCA_021797025.1 Thermoplasmata archaeon | reverse complement strand
GTGGGGATCAGGGTGAAACCGATAATGGGCTCAGGGTGCGTATAGGAAAGGATTCTCCCATGGTGGATTTAGAGGGTACATTCGATGAATTAAATTCATTCATAGGGAATGCCCTTATAAATACTAAATGGGAAGACATTAAAAATGACCTGATCAAAATTCAGAACGATGTTTTTGTTATGGGTGAGGATTTAACAGCTGAAAGCAAGCATAGAACCATAAAGGATGAAGATGTAAAATGGCTGGAACAGCGGGTGCTTGAATACAGGAAAGAAATAGGGAAAATAAAGCTTTTTGTAATACCTGATGGAAGTTTGCAGGCAGTTTCACTGCACATGGCCAGGACAGTTGCAAGGCGAACAGAAAGGCTTGCAGTATTCGTTTCTAAGCAGATGACCATGAACAAATATATTATGATATACCTGAACAGGCTTTCCTCCATGCTCTTTATGCAGGCTTTAGTATCAAACAAACGCCTTGGAATAGTGGAACGCATCTGGGATATTAATATTGAATCCTGATCATATCTCTCTTTTCCACTTCAGTGAATCCCCCGAAACGCCGTGAAAATTCATATATAAGCGAGGGTATAACCTTTTCCCGGGGTATATTGACATAGGATATGACATTGCTATTCATACCGCATGGATTTATGGGGGTAAACCCCTCCAGTACCGATGGCGATATATTGAGTGCCATGCCATGGTATGAAACATAATCATCCACAGCCATTCCCAGAGATGCAACCTTTCTCTTCTTCCCATTATCATCGACCCATATGCCCGGTTCTCCATAAAGCATGGCCATGTATCCGTAAGATTTCAGCATATCTATATAGGACTCTTCTATATTTTCAAGCAGTTTCCTTATCTCTTTCCTGCCATTGATTCTTACATCAAAAATAAAGTATGCAACAAGCTGTCCCTCACCGTGGTATGTTACATCCCCTCCACGATCGGTCTTGATTACATTTACATTGGTGTAATTTGCTGGATCGGCTTTTCTGCCAACCGTATAAACATTATAGTGCTCAAGGAATAGCACAGTATCAGGAATCAGGTTATTCTTCCTGGCACGCACAAGCCTGTACTGTAAATTGAGGGCATCATTATATTCTATTTTTCCCAGGTCTGTCCAGTAGTTAGTCATTTGTCTCAGCAGCATCCTTCAATCCTTCCGAAACCGTGGGATGTGGGTGTATTGTCAGGAACAGGTCATCTATGGATAGTCCTGATTCTACTGCCAGGCTGATTTCAGTTATGGATTCAGAAGATCTCGGTGCAGCAACTCCGGCACCTGTTATGCTTCCATCATCGTCATAGTACAACTTGAAAAAACCCTCTTTCTGATTCATTGTCAGAGACCTGGGATTTGCCAGTACGGGTATCTTGTTATATTTGCTTCCTGCTTTTCCTGTAAAGGCAATTTCCGGGTCTGTATACACAACAAAGGGCAGGGCCCTGTAATCTACTACTGTATCATTTCCCAGTATATTTTCTGCAGCAACATATCCATCATAGAATGCCTTATGTGCCAGCATGGGGCCTCCTGAAACATCCCCGATTGCGTATACACTGGATATATTTGTCCTCTTATGCCCGTCGGTCTTTATAAATCTCCCGTCCATCTGAATTCCGAGTTTTTCTATCCCAGTATCCGCTGTATTGGGTACACGCCCGACCGACATGAGTACAGTATCTGCCTCAATGCTGTCATTTCCCTCTACTGCCACAGTATACTTTCCGGTTTTCTTTACGGACTGTACCTTGCTTCCCGTCATGATTTTAACGCCCAGTTTCCTGAGTTTTTTATCAACCTCCCTGGCAAGGTCTTCCTCTATTTCCGGTAATATCCTTTCCTTCATTTCAATGATATAAACCTCGGACCCCAGTTTCCTGAAGGCTGTTCCCATTTCAATGCCTATATACCCGCCGCCTATTACAACAAGTTTTTCAGGTATATTCTCCATGGCAAGTATTTCCCTGTTATAGTAAACATCATCCATGCCTTTTATTTTTACAGGCAATGATCCGGTATCTATGACTATATTCTCGGTTGAATAATCAGTTCCATTAACAGTGACAGTATTTTTATCCTTTATGCTTCCTGTGCCGTAGACTATTTTCGCCCCGAGGCTGAGGCAAAGTTTTTCCGCACCACCGGTTATCCTTGTCACCATGGACTGCTTCCATTTCTGCCATTCCTTCATATCGAGATTGTAATTCATGGAAACCCCCGGCATATCCTTCAGGTATTCTATTCCCTCGCTCAATTCTATAAGTGCTTTGGAAGGGATGCATCCATAGTTCAGGCATTCGCCCCCGAATTTTTCCTTTTCAATGATCAAAACCTTTTTTTTATGCTTCAACAGCCTCAATGCAGAATAGTAACCACCGGCTCCGGACCCTATAAATGCAGCATCGAAATCCATTCAATCACCGATGTACATTAGAGGGTATTCCAGAACTTCCTTTAATCTGCCGAGGAAACGTGCAGCCTCTGCACCATCTATGAGCCTGTGATCGCAGGCCAGTGTGAGGTAAAGCCCCTGCCTCAGCTCTCCATTTACAAACCCTGAAGTTCTGGAGTTAACTTCCAGTATTGCAACTTCCGGATAATTAATTATGGGCGTGGCTATTATTCCCCCTATAGAACCTATATTTGTCACCGAAAACGTCGAACCCTGAACATCCTGAAGCTGGAGTTTTCCACTTCTAGCACGCTCTGCCATATCCTTTATTTCCTCAGATATCTGGAATATGCCCTTTGATGCAACGTCCTTAACAACCACAACAGTCAATCCCGATGGAGAATCCACGGCAACACCGATGTTATATTTCTTCTTTATTGTGTATGTCTTATTATTCTCATTATAAATTGCATTCAGTTTAGGAAAATCCTTAAAGGCAACCGTTACTGCCTTTACGAAGAAAGCCGTAAAGCTCAGGTATTTTTTGCCCGCATACTGTTTTATTGATTTTTCTATGTTTTCTGTATCTATGAAATCTGTAATTGTAAAATGTGGTATGATCTGCTTTGATTTGGTCATTTTATCAAATATTATCTTTCTTACTCCCGTTGGTGTTATGATCTCATCTTCACCGGAAGCCACGGTAACAGGTTTCGGTGCTCCGGCGGTTTTCTGGGATGCGAAGCTATCTATATCTTCCTTGGTTATCCTGCCATCAGGGGATGCCGGCTTAATCTTCAGAAGATCCACATCCTTCGATCTTGCATATGCACGAACTGCAGGTGTTGCCTTGACGCTGGGGATTTTTTCATCGGTGCTAATGGAAACCTCCTGTTTCGGGGTGGGCACCTCCTTCTTTTCCCCAGCCGGGCTGTTTGACTCATCAGGTGAGTCGATTTCCAGAATGGCCTCACCGATCATTGCCGTTTCCCCCTCATTGACCAGGGTTTTAACGATCTTGCCCGCAACAGGCGACGGTATCTTTACTGTTATCTTATCGGTCATAACCTCTACCAGTTCATCATCTTTTTTTACCGAATCGCCCGGTTTTACATTCCATTTTACGATTTCTCCTTCCTGAATTCCCTCACCAATGGGGGGTAAACTTACAGTATACATTTTTATCACCAAATCAGTATTTCAGCAGTTTCTCTATTGCTGCCATTATTCTTCTCTCGTTAGGCACATAGTATTCTTCCAGTGCAAATGGTATGGGTATGTCAAGCCCCGTGACCCTAAGAATAGGCGCGGCAAGATAATCAATTGCCCTCTCGGAAATAGTGGCAGAAAGTTCGGCTCCGACACCGAACATTTTCGGGGCCTCATGGACTATCAGTACCTTTCCGGTCTTTTTCACGCCTGCCATGATTGTATCAAGGTCGAAGGGGCTCAGGGTCCTCAAATCTATTATCTGGGCATTTACATTATTCTTTTCCACTGTACTTTTTACAAGGGGTACGGCGGGGCCATATGTCAATATCGTAAGGTCATCCCCCTCCCTTATGACGCTGGCCTTTCTCAAATCAACCTTATAGTAATCATCAGGAACCTCCATTTTTCCTGCATAATAAAGCCTCTTCGGCTCAAGAAATATAACCGGGTCATTCAATTCTATGGATGAAAGCAAAAGCCCCTTTGCATCATAGGGATTTGAGGGCGTTACAACCGTAAGCCCCTGTGTATGCGTGAAGTACACCTCTCCACTCTGGGAATGGTAAGGTCCACCATGGACTCCTCCACCGTAAGGTGTTCTCAAAACCATGGGAAGGGTGTAATCCCCATTGGTTCTATACCTGAGTTTTGCCATCTGATTGATTATCTGATCCATAGCAGTGTAAATAAAATCCTGGAACTGGATTTCCGGAATGGATTTAAGACCGGCCATGGACATGCCTATGCCGAATCCTACTATGCCCAGTTCGGCAAGCGGCGTATCCATAACCCTCTCCTTTCCATATTTAGCGAGCAATCCATCTGTTACCCTGAACA
>JAKAAK010000026.1 GCA_021797025.1 Thermoplasmata archaeon | reverse complement strand
AGAAAAGACGAAAAGGCTGTAATAGAAGAGAAAGCTCTGATGGAAGGAGTGTCTATATCTAGATATCTTGTATTAGCTGCTCTACATAATGACCTGAATTTTGAGAAATCAAAATAAATGAATTTTTAAGTAATTTTGAATTTTTTACATAAATATAAAGCAAATATTAAAAAACTATTTAAAATGTTTATAGTTATTAATTATATTGTCAAGTCAAATATATATGGTACTGTAACCCATAAAATTTATATACGGCCGATGTCTGTATCTTTAAGAGCAAAAATGGAAAATGTCAAAAATATTAAGGATATAGATATAGAAAGTAAAAGTAAGCTAAAAAGAAGTGTCGGATTCGCAGACATATTTTTTATGTCGTTCGGAGGCCAGGCACCTTTTCTTTCGATGTTGACATATGCAACTGCAGCATTGATACTGACGCTGTTCTTCTCTCCAATTGTACTTATCATAGGAACTTTAGTAGTTTTGATAAACGGAGCAGGTGTGTATTATCTTTCAAGAAAGCATGACGAAGAAGGAGGATACTTTAATTATGCTTATAAGGCATTATCACATAGATTCGGATTTGAAACAGGCTGGTTATACCTTTTCTATTCACTATTATACGCAGGAAGTTACATTACCGGATCAATATTTGTACTGACATATGTAGTTTCACCATATATAGTGATTCCACCACTGGTAGCATTCCTGATAGTGTTCATTCCCACGGCATCATTTCTTTTGCTGGGAATAAGACCATCCTCGAAATATGCAGTATTTTCTGCAAGCCTTGAATTGATTGTTCTGGTGGGAGTTATAGCAGCAGGATTTTATGGTGCCCATTTCCTGGTATATAATCCATTTACCAGCATTCCATCCCCGGCTATAATATTCCTCGGAATATTATTCGCTATCGGCATACCTACGGGATACGGTGCTATTACGCCGGTTTCAGGTGAGGTAAAAAATGCAAAAAGGAATGTTGGGAAAGCCGCAATTCTCGTAATAATTATAGGTGGGACCCTTGAAGCACTGGTTCTATATTCATTAGTTGATTACGGAATTGCTACACATTCATTCTCTGCACTTGTATCATCTAACGTGCCTGTTATTACTATAATGGATAGAATAGCCGGACCTATAGCTTTACCTTTACTGTTATTCGCAGCAATAAATGACGGAATTCTGGGTTCATTGGCTTTTCTAACAGCATTTTCCAGAAATCTATATGCCATGTCAGAAAGGGGGGTTATCAGCAAGGCCCTGAGCACACTGCACAGCAAGAGAGGCACACCTGTCATAGCAGGAATAATAACCTTAATTGCAGCCACGGTAATCCTTGTGCCTACCCTGGTATTTGTAAATTCCTTTGTGATATTCCTGGCGTTAGGTTCAATTGCTGGACTGGGGAATCTGATGGTTCATCTGACTGCAAACTTCTCATTATTCAAGGAAAACCTTGTTAGAGCGCAGAGAAGAATAAGAGAATTCGGCATTGGCATTCTCGGGATAATAGTCTCAGGATTCGTTTTCATTTACTCACTTCTGACATCAGATACATACATGATAGAACTTGTTCTGGGCTTTATAATTTTAGGATTTATAATACTTGAAATGCTGGACGCTCATCAGTATGTTAAAACACATACAGAGGTTAACCAGTGATTTTTTAAATTTTATATATTTTAAATGTTAAGGAAGTCATTTGCATTTTTATTTGGGTGTTAAAAACTGAGTTTAATTATTGATATTCTGGAGTTTAAAAAAATGAAGGTGAGATCATATGGAAAATAATATGGATAAAATCATGGGCAGCATAAAAAGTAATGAAAAGAAATTATCATTCCCAGAACTATTTTTTATATCTTTTGGAGGACAGGCGCCTTTCATTTCACTGTTAACGTTCGGAACTGTAATGATAGCTATGGTTGGAACTGCAGGGGCACTTGCCATGATGATTGCAACGATTGTAGTTTTCTTCAATGGAATAGTGGTTTATTTTCTTTCCAGAAGATACCACAGGAGTGGTGGATATTATATATACGCATTGTATGGGTTATCCGGCGGTTTAGGCATAGAAACAGGCTGGTCCTATTTATTATATGCCCTCGCCTATGGGGGTACATTGCTTGCCGGTGGAGCCTATGTACTATCATATGTTCTCGGCATCAGCCAGATTTTGACAGTATTGCTCGTTTCCCTACTTGCATCCACAATGGTAATAGCTGGAATAAAGGTTTCAGCAAAATATGCCATGGTAATGTCTACTATTGAAATGATAATAATAGTTGTATTATCCATAATATTTCTTCATAGTTCGGGCTGGCATTTCTATAATCCTGTAATATACTCACCGTATCTTCTGGTGGCCGTAATATTCGGTCTTGGCATTCCCACTGGTTATGGATCAATTGCTCCACTTGGAGGTGATGCAAAGGACAGCAAGGCTATTGGCAGGGCAGCAATTACAGTTGTTATATTTGGAGGGCTTCTTGCAACCCTATTCTTTTATTCGCTGGGTTCACTGAATTTCACAGGCAATCTGATAATTTATCTAATAACCCATTTCGGTATCCTGGGAATAATCATAGTGCCTATAATAGCATTGAGCGATGGCATTCTTGGCGGTATTGCCTACATACTTGCCAATTCCAGGACATTTGGTGCAATGAGTGAGGATGGAAGATTTCCAAAAATATTTTCAAAAAAATATACAGGGAAACCTGTATTTTCCGAATTGCTGATAGCAGCAATATTCGTTATTGTGCTGAGTATAATGACGCATTTTATGGGATTATATGCTACGTTCTTGGCACTTGGTGCATTAGCGGGATTAATGAATTTGATAATACATTCCTCGGCAGATTTTTCGCTGATCAAAATTGCCACAAGAAAAGCGAAGAGGAGTATAAAGGAGTTGACTGCTGGCATCGTTGCAGTAACCATATCAATATTCATATTGATAGATTCATTGCCTGGTATATCCCTGATAATACAGTATCTTTTCTTCGCCTGGATAATAATCGGGTTCCTGTATGCGGAAACCTTTGCCATCGTCAGGGAAACGTCAAAAGATATCCCACCGGCCTGATTTTTTCGTTTGATTATTTATTTTTTAAAAAATATGAACAATGTATCAATGCAATCTGGAAGCTATTAGTTTTAATAGCCTTGTAGATTTTTCAGGAGAAATTTTTGAAACCGCTCCCTGGGTAGAAATTGTACAGTTGTTTTCCCTCATTTCATGAAATGAAATTATATTGCCGGTAAGATTATAAATATCCCTGAGAATATAATTCATACCCTTCTGCTTTTTATCAGCAATACTTTCATTTTCAATTCTATCAGTATTTCCGAAGAACCAGATATCTGAAAAGTATATTTTTATAGGTCTATAGCCCTCCGGTGTAAAAGCATTGTCGGAAGGCTCATTTTCAATAATTCTCTTATTAGAAAGTATTCCGGCACCTATTATGCCTGTTTTTATTCCCGGATCTACCGGCAGATATTCCTGCTTCATGGAATGGAATACAAAAACATCGCCGATTTTAAACGAGTCATATGCATTCTCGGTTTTACCATATTGCCGGAAACCCCAGGATTTTAAATTGTATGTTTTTAACCAGTCACAGGGAGGGCCAGTAATTTTTCTTAATTCTCTTGTTTCTGCATATTCAAGGAATTCATTGCCATCCATAAGGATTTATTAAATCATTGCCAATATATTTTTTCAAACTTGTTCCCGGAAAGTTATCGAGAATATTATTAATGCCTGAATTATATACCGGTATATGTCCTATAAAGGTTTAGATTCTGGTTGGTTTCCTGTTGTCCTCGGCACACTTTCCATATCACTTGCCTTTTTCATAATATACCTGGTATTCCATAACCAGTTCATTTTTGATGCCGGAAAAATAATATATTTCATAGTTCTGGCATTTTTCGCCTTTGTATTTGCATCGTGGCTATACCGGTATATCAAAAATAAAAGGTTGATAATGGAAGATTACAACGATATAACAAAACTCAGCTTCCTTGCCTTCCTGGGTGTCCTTTACTATGCCTTTGCTTTTTTCTACACTGCCTATGTTGGAATCAGCTCATTTGTGGCATACCTATTCTTCTACCTGTTCATATTCTTTTATTTATTCGTGATTCTGGTAAATATAGTGCTCAATTATAATCTTTATACAAATAAGTACAGTTTTGATAAGGTGACATATGCCATACTTGTACCATCTATTGTGCTAAGTGCCAATATAATACTTTCCTCGGTATTGCTGACCCCACCCATTGCCGGGTACTATAGCACAAATATCCTGCAGATAGTATATATAATGACAATGGTGGGTTTCGGCATCTCATTCTTCCAGTTCTTATTTGTAGGAATATCTGCATACATATCCCATATAAGCAACAGGCCAAATTATGTTCAGACGTCACCGGCCGCAATGATCCCGGTTGGAGCTTCCAGCATGCTTATAATAAACATAATGTTCATGCCACAGTTCAATTACATTGGTTTATTTCAGGTTCCGGCAAATCTTGCAATAGATTTTTCCACGATGCTCTGGGGTTTCGATCTTTTCCTATTCTTAGTGTCGGGGGCGATAGCTATAACACACATAAAATGCAGGCAATCAATGACGGTCTGGGCCTATGTGTTTCCGGTGGGTGTTTCCACATTTTCGGATTACATGCTCTGGCTATACACAAAACTAGAGTTATTTGTATATTCTATTCTGATCTTCACAGGCGGATTGATAATACTATATATTTATGCATGGGTAAATACTTATTATCTATACAGCCAGGCCTCTAAAAAATAATATATAATGGTTAAAGATAAATCCCTGATGGAAAACAAAAAAACCGATTTCAGTGAATGGTATAATGAAATTATTGACATTGCCGGACTCAGCGATAAGCGCTATTTGATAAAAGGAATGAACGTATGGTTACCATATGGATTAAAGATTATGCAATCCATCGACAGCCTTTTGAGGGATTACTCAGAGGATGGCGGAATCAATGAAGTAAGCTTTCCTGTACTTATTTCAAGGGAACAGTTGGAAGTCGAATTCGAGCACGTAAAAGGATTTGAAAATGAAATTTACTGGGTAACACGAGGGGGGACAACGCCACTGGATATAGATCTTGCGTTGAGACCAACAAGTGAGGCTGCCATGTACACGATGTTTCCATTATGGATAAGGTCACATACAGATTTACCCTTCAGGATTTTCCAGATTGTAAGCGTTTATAGATATGAAACAAAGCACACAAGGTCATTTATACGTGTCAGGGAGATACATTTTTATGAGGCACATACTGCACATAAAGACTTCGAGGATGCAGAACTGCAGATGGAGAATTATCTCAAAATAATGGATAAGCTTTCAGAGGACCTGTGCATAAGCTTTTCAATGGATATCAGGCCTGAATGGGATAAATTCCCTGGAGCCATGTATTCTGTTGCATTCGATACTCCTATGCCTGGATCGAGATCCCTGCAAATAGGAACAATTCATGAATACGGAGAAAATTTTGCCAGAAACTATGGGATAAGGTACCTTGATGATGAAGGAAATATGAAATTTGTTTCACAGACAACTTTCGGGTTAAGTGAGAGGTTGCTTGCTGCCGTAATAGGAATCCATGGAGACGATAAGGGTTTAATACTGCCATACAAACTTGCACCAGTCCAGGTTATAATAGTCCCTATACAGGGGGATGAATACGATAAAATCCTGGAATATTCTACAAAAATCCAGGATATATTAAAATCCATCGGAGTAAGATGCCGGATAGATGAGCGTGATTATACACCCGGTTATAAATACAATGACTGGGAGATGAAGGGCGTTCCCCTGAGAATAGAAATAGGGAGAAGGGAGGTAGAGGATAATACTGTAACCATTTCAATGAGAACCAGAAAGAAAAAGATAAAGATTTCCTTAGATGAATTAAACAATATATACAGTTACCTCCGGGATGTCAACCAGGATATCAAGAAACATGCTTCCGAATTTTACAATGATAACAGGGTTTTCATAGATAATATTGAAAATATCAATGAGGAAAAAATGGTTACAGCATACTGGTGCGGAAATAAAGAATGCTCTGACCGGATAGAAGCCTTATCAGAAAAAACAGCACTGGGAATTGTCAGAAATGACAATGAGGCCGGTCCATGCATTGTATGTGGAAAACCGGGCAAGGTTTCGGCTTTTTCAAGGACATATTGATATGATTAAACTCATTTTTTTTGATATGGACGGGGTACTTACTGTTGAAAAAAGCAGCTGGTTTTATGTCAATAATAGACTGGGAATAAATAACAGAGAAAATTATAAAAAATATATGAACGGTGAATTGCTTTATCCTGATTTTTTCAGGCTTGATTTAAGCCAGTGGATAAAAAAATACCCGGACATCAGGGGCGAAACTATAAAAAACATACTGGATGAAATCAAGCCGGTGAGTGGCCTGGGCACAATAATGAATTATCTGAAGAATCACGGCATATTATCTGTTATTGTATCCGGTGGCATATCGTGGTTATCGGACAGAATTTTACGTGATTATGGCCTAAATGAGGCATATGCCAATAGAATATCATGTGACGGCAGCGGTATTATAATTCCGGATGGTGTCATCCAGGTTGATCCCATGAAAAAAGATCTGGTCATGAAAGACGTTATGTCCATCCACGGGATAAAACCTGAAGAATGCCTTGCTGTTGGAGATTCCGAGTCTGATTATTCAATGTTCAGGGCTGTGCCAAACTTCATAGCATTCAATTCAGATAGTGAGCTACTCCTAAAGATATCCAAAATAAATTTGAAAAATGATCTGACCGGCATTATAGATTATCTTAAATCATATTAAATTCATCTGTTTCATGGTTTCCATTGTCAATACTGTTATTCCGGCTGCCCCTCGCACAAGATTATTGCCAAGCACCACCATTCTGAGAATTCCGTCCCTGTATGAAATTCTCCCCACATGAACCTCCATTCCATTGAATGTGTCCAGGGCATTCTGTGGGCGGTCCTCCTCCTCATGTACTATAATCGGATGTGGTGGTGCACTATAAAGTCCGCTGAACCTCTTAAGCGGAGCAAAATTTTTCATCTTTTCCTTCAGTTTTTCCAGGTCGGGTTCCTCATCCAGTTCAACATTGATAATGCCCATATGTCCAATTTTTACAGGTACCCTGACAGATGTAACATTTATCCTACTTTTCCTATTTACAATATTATTATCCCTGACAGATCCATACATTTTAGAGATTTCTGCCGGTATTTTTTCCTCTTCTCCATGTATATACGGTATGATATTGTCGTCTATGGACATATAAGGTAGCCCGGAATATCCTGCTCCGCTTATGGCCTGCATGGAAACAATTGATATTCTTTTATATGGCATGTCAAGTATTTCTCCAAGAGGCATGGCCATTATAGCCGAAGTGCAGTTCGGATTTTTAACATATTTTGTATCCCTCTCTTCAAGTATTTTTAAATGTTCAAAATTTAGTTCAGGGTTCAGTAAAGGAATATCCTTGGACATCCTGAAAGGAGATGCGTTGGATATGACATTTATGCCATTCTTGATAAGTTCAACCTCAACACCTTCTGCCGCTTCAGGGGGAAGGGCTGAAAGAACATAATCAACATCCTTCTGGTCTTCAGGCGTGGACGACACCATACGCATATTTCTGTATCTTTCCGGTATCGGCCCCTGCTCTATCCAGTTAACCGTCCTTCCATATTCTTTCCCGGTCCTGGAATCGGAGGCGCTCAATTTAACAAGGTCTATATATGGATGATCTGCCAGCAACCTCACCATCTTCTGGCCGACCATACCGGTTGCACCAAGCAAGGAAACCTTTATTTTATCCATAAAGATGCCTCCTGGAAGCATTTTTTATTATTTACGAGATCCTCGTCCAGAAGAAGCGACAGTGAAAGGGAATCCATATGGTATAGATGTTCATGTCCTATAACCGAGAGTATATTCTCACTGACTGCCGGATCGGATATTCCATGGCCTATGAAGACCAGAAGATTTTTATTTCCGGTGGATCCATAGGATGTAAGGGCTACACATTTAACCGATTTAACCGGTTTCCTGGTAATTCTCGTGAGTCCATCCTCATAAAGGGATTCAACCGTTATTTCTATATCCATATCTATGACCGGTGTAAAGGTCTTGTAATTGAAATTTTTGACCCCGAAATGTGACATTTTCAGGACTTCGCTCAGTGAAACTTCCGGGAGTGTTTTAGAATATGAAAATAATCTGGGATCTGATGTCATTATACCGGGGACATCGGTTATTATTCTTACATTACAGTTCAGTATAGATGCGAATATCATTGCAGTATAGTCACTTCCTCCCCGCCCAACAGTGGTTATCTGCTCATCTTCTGTTGACCCGTAAAATCCCGGAACTATTGTTAAATCCCCAAAAACGGTATTCTTAATTTTATCTGAGGTTTTTTCTTCTATATATGTTGCATTTCCAAAAACAGAGTCAGTTACTATTAACGGTTCTATTATGTATGATATATTAAATCCATTATCTTTCAAAAAATTATAAATCAATACAGTGGCCATTCTTTCCCCATAGGAGATGACACGGTCCCGCAAAGAGACGGTCTTATCCAGTGAAACCAGGAATTTCAATTCATCCCTGAATTTTTTCAGTAATTCCTTTATTTCTTCAGATACGTTTATGATTGTGATATGCATGTTGTAAATATTTTCAATAATGCCTGTGTTTCCTGTCTCATAGGCCTCTATCAACATATTCGTTACATTCTTCAATGCGGATGTAACAATAATGCAATTATGGCAGTCCATCAATTTTTGTTTTATAAGGATTAAATCTTCCTTATTTTTCAATATTGATCCACCTATCTTTACAACTTGCATTTTATCACTTTTATTTTGTATAACACTTGCCTATAAAGGTTTTACGAAATGAGTATATAATTAAATGAGGGTGAGTAATTTATTATACATTTTCAGGATAAAAATAAATGATTCATGGTTCTTTTATACTATATTTATCCCGTAAAATGAAATGTTCCATACACTTGTATGCTAATGGTATCATTTCATTTGGATATCATTTCTATAACAAACTCAGAAAAATCCTCCACCTTATTATCATAAGCCAGGTTATTATAGCAGAGTGGGCATATGGTGATAACATTATCCGATTTTTCCTTCAATTCAGCATAACGCTGCACGGATATCTTTTTCGCGCTTTCAGGGAATAATAATTCATCAGGTCCCCCGCAGCACATATTCAATTTTCCATTCCTGTCAGCCATCCTGACATCGGCAATTGAATTGAGAATATCGACAGCCCTGAAATTATTATTGTGGAGTACCATATGGCACGGCTCCTGGATGGTGATATTACCGTTGAATTTTTTGAATTTAAGATTCAGCAGATCTGTGTAATAAACAACTTCTATGCCAAATTCCGGAATATACTCCGGATATACATTCATTAACAGATCATGTGTGTGTGGGTCAACAGTAATTATTTTTTTGATCCCTCTTTCCTTCAGTAAATTATATACTTTCAGGGCATATGCTTTAAATTCTTCCATGTAACCCAGATCATAAAGGAACATGCCCGGATAAGGTTCATCGCTGCCCAGGTAATCAAATTCCACACCAGAACTTTTAAGCATTGATACAATATTTTTCAGATCCCTGTTCATTTTTTCTCTAAGTCCCGCATCATAGAAATGCCTCGATAGTTTAATTAATGGAATATGATTCTTAATAGCCGAAGCGATTCCCCTGACAACTGCCTCATCAATGTACTTCCTCACTTTATTAATTGCCCTTGTATATGGCATCATCTGGTACATATGCCCGGTAATGATTACAGTGTCACTTTTATTGAATTCTATACCATATGCCCATTCTGCTGCCTCCTTTTTCAGGCCCAGTGGATTTTCATATTTTATTATACTGTCCTTTATAAGCTCTGCAATAGGATTCTTGTTTCCCGATGCCCCTGATACTATATATTCTTTCATTAATTCACTTACCACGCCCGCATTGACGCCGGCAGGGCACACATTTACACATGCATAGCAGTCCAGACATGAATAAAATGAATCCCCCAGTTCCATATTGTTACCCGGGTGCTTCAATGCAAAATCGGCCAGTATAACCCGCCCCCGTGCCCCGAAAACCGAGTTATATTCATTGGCTCCAAGTGTGGGGCATACACTTTCACAGAAACCGCAGCTGATGCATTTATCTGTTATATTCTCAATCTTTTCAATCAGGTTCATAAAAAATCTTGCCTCTGTTAAGTATATTATTAGGATCAAACACCTTTTTTATAGATTTCATGATTTCAAGGGTATAAAGGGAATCTCGCTCCAGGTATTCTTCATATAGGAGCCTGTTCTTTTCTGTGCCTATCCCGTGTTCGGCAGAAACACAGCCATTATGGGTGATGGCCACCTTTGCTATGTCCATTTGAAGCTTTTCCATATTCTTCCTTCCCTCCTCTGTATTGTCCATGAAAATGTTCGCATGTATGTTTCCATCTCCAATATGTCCGAAAAGTGTGGCTTTCACTCCGTCATCCCTGACACATTTCTCTATTTCCGTCATTGCACCTGCAAGTTCACTGGATGGGACTATCACATCACCGATTACAATCAGCTGGTTGTTATTTTCTCTCAAATCAAGGAGTGCAGAATATGCACCCTTTCTTGCAGCATAAATTTCATCCATACGCTTTATGTCTGTTATAACATTTACGTCACCGGTAAATTCTTTGAAAATGTTTCTGGCACTCTCAATTTTTCTGTTTAAGGCTTCAAGAGGGCTATCCACATCCACCATCAATAAAAACTTGGTATATTCGGGTATTTCGAGTCCCATGCCCTTTCTGATAGAATTTATTGTACCAAGATCCATAAATTCAGCTATTAATGGAGTAATGCCCGCACTCTTAATTTTATCCATGGTTTTACCGACACTTTCGATATCCTTATAAAAACCGATTATCTTGGCAGTGGATTCCGGCAAAGGCTCTATTTTCAGTATAGCCTTTGTTACCACTCCAAGAGTTCCTTCGCTGCCTATCATAAGTGCAGTGAGGTCATATCCGGCACTTCTTTTCAGGGTGTATTCACCGGTTCTGATGATATGCCCATCTGGAAGAACAACATCCATGCCCAGTACCCATTCCTTGGTTGCACCGTATCTCACCGCCCTGAGGCCACCAGCATTGGTTGATAAGGACCCGCCAACTGTTGATGCCCTGGAACTTGCCGGATCCGGGGGATAGAAGAAATTATATTTCTTTAGCTCCTGGTTCAGTTTATCAAGCCTTACCCCCGGTTCACAGACAGCGTATCTGGAGGACGTATTTATTTCCAGGATTCTGTTTAAATTCATGGTACTTATTATAACCCCGGGGAAACCGCTGATGGAAGACCCTGTCAGGGAAGTCCCGGCGCTGCGTATTGTTACATCCAGTCTATGCTTATTGCAAATACTCAGAATTTTAGCAATTTCTCCTGCATTCTCAGGAAGGCAGACCGCAACCGGCATTTTTCCCGATATATATGAGGCATCCTTCATGAATGGTACCAGTTCCTCCGCAGTAGTGAGAATTTTCTTGCTTCCGAGCCCGGAAATAAGTTCAGTCACAGCGGCACTTGTTGATTTTTGCATGATAAATGTAAATCAATCCTGTTATTAACATTTTTCATATCCCTGGACTCTGAAATAACCGACAAAGATTTATAACAAATTGATTATTACTGAATTATGCAGGCAAATGCTGTAGCCGATTATGTATATAAACACAATAATGTCAAGGGAATTTATATGGTTCTAATTGCATCATCCAGTGTATTTCTTGATGTCTGGGATTTAACTGCCTTTGGTTTTGTACTGACATTCTTCAAATCCGATTTTCTTCCTACGGGAATAATCCTGGGTATTTCGGTGGCAGCTGCCAATATAGGTGCCATAGCCGGCGCAATTCTGGGAGGATACCTTACTGATAAATTCGGAAGGAAAAGGCTTTTGATTTATAACATGGCCATATTCGTTATCTTCTCTTTTCTTATTGCAGTATCAACCAATATATTTGAATTCATCGGTTTCAGGCTCATAATGGGATTTTCCATCGGAAGTGATGTGGCGACGGGATTTTCATATATTTACGAATATATCAGCAAGGGACAGAGAAACCACTATTATTCACTGTGGGCCTATAGCTTTTCAGTGGTTGCATTAATTGCTGTCGGTTCTGTCTTCCTTCTCACAAGCGAAATACACAATGATTCCGTTTGGCGCTATATTTTTGTGATAGGAGGTATATTTGCAGCAGTTATCCTTCTGCTCAGAACGAAAATGACAGAAACACCTGTATGGCTCTACGGAAATGGTAAATATAAAGAAACCAGGGACGTTGTAAAGAAGGTATACGGTGAGGATTTAACTATTGACGAGGGGTCAAAAAAAGATCGCATAACATTAAAAAACCTTATAAATCTCTTTCATAAAGGATTGAACAGGGAACTTATTTTTACATTTTCATTGAATGGCATTGTAGGATTCATAGGCTGGGGCTTTGCATTTTATATTACATATATGTTGCTTCTACTGAAATTCTTCGCATTTGACCAGGTTCTTGAAGCCGATGCTATAATATATTCTTTCGGTTTTCTGGGGGCATTTTTATCACCACACATAGCAAAGCATTTCGGTATTTATAGATCGGCAGTGATTCCCGCAGTAGTTGCGTCCATATCCATATTTGCCCTTTTCCTGGTATTTGATCATATACTACCAGTATATCTGGTAATTCCCCTTTCCATAGTTATAATATTTATGAATTACGCAGGGCCCATGGCGTATAATGCCGTGCTCAATGACTTCATACCCACAGATTACAGGGGTGTGGGAAACGGCTGGAATTATATGTTCAACAAACTAACAGAGGCTGTAAGCGGCCTGACCGCAGGTGCTATCCTGATAGTTGTGGGATTGGGGATCAATACAGTTATTCTGTTTCTGATAGTCACTTCTTTTACGGTTATGGCTTTAATAGCTGGAAGAAAAGGCTATTTCCAGAATCACAAGGTCTCTGATTTCCAGACTTCTCCGGAAGAGTAAACCTCCTTTTTCCAGATGGGGGGAATTATTTTGATTTTATCAATAATATACTGGCACGCCCTGAAAGCATCCCCTCTGTGCATGGCAGATACCGCTATACCTATAGAATCCTCTTTCAAATTGATCCTGCCCGTGCGCTGCACTACTGAAACATCTATTATTGAATATTTCTGTCTGGCTTCGTCTATAATTTCACCTATTTTTTTGATAGCCATCTCATCATATGCCTCGTAAATTAGTGCTATAATATCGCTGGATGTTTCATCCTCAGAACGTACTGTGCCCAGAAATGATACAACAGCCCCCGCACTCTTGTTTCTTACACTATTAATAATTTCGTCGGGAATTATCTTTTCTGACTGAATTTTTATCATGCAAATAACAATAACCAATTCATATAAATATTTTTGAGTTTATGCCTTGAATTCATGATCTATGTCTTTTAAAAGGCATTGAAGCACCATGTGAAACTCTTTTTCCTTTTTGTTAACTACATCGCTTATTTTTTCCGGACTGATCCGTGAATAAGAATAATAATACCCACCTTTTTGCATGCACTGTTTTCTCTTGGAAACCAGCCCAGATCCCACAAGGCGTTGCAGAGATCTGAATACGGTAGTACGATCCTTCTTTAATCGCATTGCAATATCATCAACAGGTTCTGGCTTTCCAGTTTCCAGTGAATAAAGCACATTGATATCACTGGGTGAAAGATCGAAAAAGTATTCAAATATGTCACGACAAGTGGCGTTTTCATCCAGAATCTGATTAAATGATCCCATACTAGTATATTTTGAAGGTCTATATAAGAATATTGCACTGTTAATACAATATCATACAATATAGTTATATACCCTTTATAAATATAGAAACAATCAGAGACACATTATCAGTATGTGTTTTCAGAGGTGTTAAAAATGGAAAATAAAAATGTGTTCGGGAAAAATGCAGGAAAAGAAGGGCCGGTTGAGTTAAACGATGGAAACTTTAAATCATTTGTGGGTTCTCCAAAGCTATCAGTTATAGACCTCTGGGCTGCCTGGTGCGCTCCCTGCAGGTATCTTTCACCGGTTGTTGATGAACTGTCTAAAGAATATGCAGATGTTGCAAACTTCGGAAAGGTGAATGTGGATGAAAACCCTGTAACCTCGAGAGAGCTCAGAATAGAGAGCATTCCTACAATAATGTTCTTCAAAAACGGAAAACCTGTTGACATGTCCATAGGCGTGGTTCCAAAGGAAGTGCTTGCACAGAAAATTAAACACCTTGCATAAAAGGGCATATATGGAAATTTATGATACTGTAATAATCGGCGGTGCCTCTGCAGGTCTTACGGCAGCAATATATTCCGCAAGACAGGGAATGAAAACTCTGGTGATCACGAAAGATATAGGAGGCCAGGCCCTGCTGACCACCGACATTCAGAATTATCCGGGATTTGATATGATCGGAGGCTTTGAGCTTACAAATAAATTCAAGGAACAGGCAGAATATTATGGCACTGAATTTGTGTATGATGAGGCTCTGTCTATAGATGCAGAAGATGACAAATTCAAGGTCAAAACAGCGAGGTCGGAATTTTCTGCCCTGTCCATTATACTTGCATTCGGGAAAACACCGAGGGACCTTAATGTTACAGGAGAATCCGAATTGAGGGGCCATGGAATTTCCTACTGTGCAATATGCGATGGCCCGCTGTTCAGGGGGAAGGAGGTCGCCGTTGCGGGCAATGGAAGCCATGCCCTTGAAGCTCTTGTGTATCTTTCTTCAGTTGCCGGTAAGGTTTTCTACATTACCAATGCCAAAAAGCTTGCAGGGGAGGAATCGTTGATTGATACTGTCAACGGGATTAAAAACAAAGAAATATATTTTGATAGCACCCTTATATCCGTTAATGGTAAAAAATACGTTGAATCAGTGACATTCAAGAATAAATCTTCAGGAGAAACGACTGATTTGCAACTATCCGCTGTATTTGCTGAAATGGGATACATAGCGAAAACCGGCTTTGTGAAGAACCTTGTTGAATTGAATAAAGGCAATGAAATAGTTGTGGATAAATTCGGCAGAACATCACATATGGGTGTATTTGCCTGCGGTGATGTCACAGACACACCTTATAAGCAGGCAGTGATTTCAGCCGGTCAGGGTGCAACTGCGGCGTTATCCGCGTATAATTACGTCCAGAATCTCAAGGGAAAGGTTGCTGCCAAAAGTGACTGGAAGCTTATAAAACACTGATTAGACGGGTTTCAATAACACGGCATCTGATAACATATAAAAGAAAATGCCTGGTGAAAATCCAGGTATTGAATAATTTTATAATTCTAGTAAGGCCGAGCATACATAGATCAGTGAAATTTACGACATTAGCTTTATATAATGCGGTGTGGTTTTCTACAGAACCGGAAGAATAATTACACAAGTAGAAATACTTGGTGCTACAGAAGGTTGAGAATTAGTGCATCTTAATATTGAAATATTTTTGTTTAACAATCGCTATCCAACATCATACCATAAAGTTAACTCTCTCATCTCCACCCTCACAGAAGGAGATTTCCCGCCTTCAGGTTAAATCAAAAGCATGAATCACAGGTCGATGTATGTGCTATTTAAATTTCGGCAATGGCATAGATAGTAACTATTTGATAGATAAGTTTTTATTGTGAATTTAAATAACCAGTTATTGAGTAGTATTACTGAATCATTCAGTTCGGGCGTCACGTTTCAGTATTCGGCTGTTGCATCCATGTTCATATCCTCTAGCTTGTTTTATTTTTTCATTGCGCATATGCTGCCTGTTGAAATAGTCGGATCAATATCCTTACTCTATGCCATAATGAATATAATGGCAGTTGTTTTTGTTTTTGGTCTTTCAAATGGTATACAGCATTATATATCATATCATCTCGTTAGAGAAAACCACCATGCCATCATGAAACTCATGAAGCAAACAATAACCTTCGCCATACTGCTTGCATTGCTTGCTTTTACATTCATGTATTTTGCATCAGGGGAAATTGCAGCGCTCTTTTTCCACAGTTCAGCCTACATTCTTTCAGTTAAATTGATCGGTATAGCTATAGCTGGGTCAGTTATGATAAATATCTTCGGAGCAATGCTGCTCGGGCTCAATCAATATAAAAAATATTCAATAATATATATATTCATTAATATATTCACATATTTCTTCCCCCTATCCATGCTGTTCCTGACAGGAAAATCAGTTTTTCTCATAGCTGGACTTGGGGCCGTCAATATATTGAGCGCCTCTCTGTTTTTCATTTTTGTTTTCCGTGCCTATTCAAAACTGGGCACACTAACACCAAATACTTCAAAGGAGCCATACCGTAATTTAATTTATTATTCGGTTCCACTATTTCTCTCTTCCATAATGGGAACAAGTGCAACATACATAGATCGAATAGTGGTTTCGTATTTTATTAACCTGTCCTATCTGGGCATATATAACTTTGCACTTATCATAGCATCGGCGGCAACATTTCTTGTTGTTCCTGTTTCAAATCTCCTTATCCCGAAATTATCCACATTTTTCTCACTGGATAATAAGGAAGGTTTCAAGAGCAGTATAAGAATACTTTTAAATATAGTTTCTCTCATATATATCCCTGCGGCACTGGGTATAGCAGCCTTGTCCAGGATAATACTGAATGAGTTTGCAGGACCGGCATATACCGTTGCATATATACCGCTCATGATTATCATGTTCATAACCTCATTTTTCGTGGGTACGGTTGTACTTTCATCAGGAATTTCCAGTATCAGAAAAACAAAGATTTTTGTATATTCTTCAGGTCTTTCACTTGCATCCAATATAGCCCTATCCATAATCCTGATTCCTACCTTCAATATAATTGGAGCGGCCATTGCTTATTCATCCATGAATGCTGTTAACTTTGTCATCGTCTATCATTATGCTAGAAAATTCGGAATAAATAACTACGATGTACCGAGAGTTATAAAGATATGGATATCCGCTCTTATAATGTTCGGTGCCATCTTCGCATTACAGAGCTTTTTCCCTTACAGCATGTTGAATATATTTCTGTATATTTTACTGGGGGTTGCCATTTATATGGTAGAAATAAAGGTATTCAGGCTTATAAGTTCAAACGAAATGGATTATATTCTCTCCGTTATACCTAACAGATTCAGTACATTAAAATATATGTTAAGGAATCTGGAATACAGGGAAAGTAAAGGCAGATACGATCATCTTTTCAGATTTATAAAATAACAAAATTTATCTATTGTGCAGTTTACTGTAACTAATAATGAAAGAGGGAAATGGAATATTTATTTCGGTTATCGTGTCTGATTACAGTCGAAGGGAATATATAATGAAAACCCTTGAATCTGTTGTAAATCAAACACTCTCACAGGATTATTATGAAGTTATCCTGGTAAAAAATTTTTCTGATCAGGATATCGATAAATTTACTATGGAAAATAAAATCCACAGCGTATTAAGTAAAGATGCCTCTCTTTCAGGTAAAATAAAGGAAGGCCTATCTATAGCAAGGGGAAATGTTATCTGTTTTCTTGACGACGACGATATGTTTTATAGGAATAAACTTGAATATGTTTATAATAAATTTAAAATGGATGAGCAGCTCGGATATTTGCACAATAACTTCTCAGCAATTAATGCAAGTGGAAAAAGTATAAATTATCAGAACAGCAATCCAGATTTCAATATGTCCTCCATATCAGTAGGAATTGATACTATAAAAAATTGCAATCTTACAGCGGTTTCCAAAAGCATTGACACTTTACTGTATCTATGTGCCCTGGAATCCGGGGCTTCAGTGGAGCTGGATAACACCGTTTTAACTTATTACAGGGTAACAGAAAATAGTGTTACCCATTCCTTCGACAGCTTCGATAGCTTTAAAACATTTTCAACAGAATCCCTGGAAAAAATTTTACAATCCTATATACAGATGAAATCTATGTTTAAATCAATATATGCGATTAAAATTTTGAAACATAGAATAAGTTTTACCAGAATACGTATACACCTTTTCGGTGGCAAACGGCCCCGGCCTGGTGATTATTTGACAGTTCTTTTGACATCTTCTACCGAATCCAAATCCTATGAGGTGAAGGTACTTATTTCTTCCATTCTTTTAAAGAACTATGCCATAAAAAAGCTCTATGAAAATGAAAATAAGAAGAAAGAATTCTCATAATATTTATATTATCGCAACCGGGGATACCGGAGATGCAGTCGCACCCTTAAATGGAATCGGAGAACATACAAACATGAATTCATAGACTCTATCACGTGCCATTATATGGAGGCTGAGATTGTCTATAATATGTATTCCGGACTTTGCTATTAGATATTGATGCACCGGAAGCCTTGTATTTGCGGCTTCAGGTGGAACAACTTCAGACGAGGGCGTATCACTACCTGTAACCGATATCCCTATTTCATTCATATATCTAGCGAGATCGAATCCTATTCCCGGTGCAGAATCATAGAACTTATCATACTTTTCTGGTTCTGAAAACAAAATAGAGGCTCCTGTGTAGAAAAACATTGCATCTCCCTTTTCAGGAACAATGTTATTATCTTTCAAAAATCCTTTGACATCGGAAACCTCTATGGGTATTTCACCCCTGATCAGGTCTGTTCCAGCTATTGAGGCAGCATCAACCATAATTCCTTTTGTTATTATGGGTCCGGCATTTTCTATACCCATTTTTGAATATCCCGTGTTTTTGATAACGTCCTTAACTGGAACATTATTGAAAAATTTTCCATCATATGCCATATGAGAAAGTGCATCCAGATGTGTACCTGTATGATCAGACATTTCGAGCCTTCCCAGGGATGGGCCATATTTATTATCATATTTTTCTGTAAATCCATTATCACCGGGACGGAGCATGATATCAAAAAAGTAAGGTCCATGTGTTGGTCTGTCAGCCATGCCATTGAATACGGTATGCGACATCCTGTATATTTTACCCGCTTCAGGAATCTTCAGTGCTTCCAAAACTTTTTTGTTATCTATATAATTGAGATTTCCCCGCTGATCATTTACTCCGAACCTTGATGACAGGTCTGATTCTGTATTATAGAGTTTTTCATTTGATTTGCCCTTATTCATTATTATAAATATGTAAAGTCTATAAAATAATAGTGGTAAAGGATTTATGCAATGGTATTCCTGATTTTAATAAAATAATCCAGCAATTCTGGATTTTTCA
>JAKAAK010000231.1 GCA_021797025.1 Thermoplasmata archaeon | reverse complement strand
TGGAACATCCGCATATGACCTTGGTATTAATGCACAGAGCGTTTGTGTATTTCTCCATACCGGAACGTTTTATACGCCGTTGTTAAATGAGAACATACTGGCACAGCATTTCACAATGTTCAAATTTACACAGGTACCCATTTACTATTTTTTCCCATCTCCACTATCTCTAATGATATACGAAGACATATTTATCGCAATAGGAGGATATATCGTATACCTTCTTTCCATGGAATTATTAAAAGATCATATTAAATCTCCGAAATTGCTCTATCTTGCTTCAATAGGATTTTTGTTATCATATGAATTTTCTCCATTCACAGAGAGTTTGGTATCTTTTTCGTTTCACATGATGGCATTCCTACCATTTTTCTTTTTACTTGCATTTTACGCTTTTTTAACTGAAAGAAGAGTGCTTCAAATAATCTCTCTGGCATTTATAATAAGTATGCATGCAAATTTCATTTATCTTGTTGCCATATTATTACTGTATGAATTCCTATTTCTCCATACGACTAGGGGAAGTAAAATTGGCACATGGCTATCGGCAAAATCTAAACCCACCGGAATAAAGAATTTTAGTTACTTTATTATTTTCATTGTAATTTTATATGGATACCTTCTATTTGCCGGGTTTATGAAATTACATTTTGCAGGAATATCATCATTTTCAGCATTCCCAACAACCGGTGAAACAGGCACACCTGTTAGTTCTCCTGCTGCGTTGTTGTTATTGCTATTTCACAATCCCGGGGAATTTGCATCGATTATTGGAACAAATTCCGGTGAAAAAATATTTTACCTTAATCTTTTATTCAAATCCAATATTTACCTTCCCCTGTTTTCTCCTTTATCTTTAATTCTTTTATCACCGTATATCTTGTACGCTATGCCCTCATCAGATGCAGCATATTACCAGCTTGGTTACCAGTATTCTGCTATGGTAGTAGGTGCAATATACATATCCGCTATTATGGGTACATATAATTTAATATCACTTGGAAAGTATATTTATAGCCATAATAAATCTATAAGGTTACAGGCTAAGAAAATACCTGCAAAAATACACAACGCCAATACATGGATACTTATTGTAAGCGTAATCATAATTGTGGTGCTGGTTATATCTATGCCATTCGGGTTACTGTCACCTCCAGCCATACAGCAAACAGGTCATGGGACAATGAATAATATATTTGAACAAAATCCGGATGGGGCTGCTTCTTTTCTTATCAACGTTTCCCATAAGCTTCCTAAAGATTCGTATATACTCACAGAAAACTCATTGATGCCTTATTTTAGCAATGACATACATGCCTATTCCACTCCATGGTCTCCGGGATATTACAATATCCTGCCTGAATTCAGATACATTGTTATACAGAACAATTCCCTCTGGGCTACAATTGGAGGAAATCAGTCCCTGCAAAGTATTGTTAATAATAGTTCTATAATTAATAATTACATTGTAATAGATAGTTATGTACCGGCACATATAATTGTTTTTGAAAAGAAAAGTGATATGAATGTATCTAATTGTAACATTCCAACAAATTCTTTGAAAAATATGAATTTATATAACTGATACAATACTTTTAATATAAAGCATCCAAATTTAAAAGATTTTATGGGTATATCTGCGTTATTGCAAATGTGCCTATCTGGGATGTTGTAACTTTTACTCCGGTAAGATATTCATTCAGATGAAAGCTTACAATGCCATTATCACTATTTGCAGTGAATGTTCGCTGTTCGGAACTTATTGTTATATTGTGACTTATATTTATCATATATTCTCCGGGTGCTAGAAAGTTTATGTTAGCACTATTAAATGCAGAGGTTTTATAGGGAACAAAATTCGTAATGTTGCCCTTATAATTCTTCTCCAGCAGAATCATGCCAGATTCTTCCATTAATATACCGTAATCTTCTGAATTCAGTTTATGATTTACAAGAGAAATTGTATCTGTAACAGCATTTGAGGAAATTCCAAGGTTATAAAACCAGCTTGAATATGGATCAGCGATGATATATTGCGGAGTTCCATTATACCCATTAACCGGCAAAGTATAATTATAAAACTGGACAAGTTGAGGCATATTATTCTGGATTGCTACCGAAGAGCCTTGCGGTATTGAGTTTATCATACTCTGCAGTTCCCTGTCGTATTCTGTATAGTGTATATTTGAATAGGTCATGTAATGGCCCATAGCAAGATAATTGGCCATGCCCATATCATGGTTATTGTCAGTGGCTAGATTTCCATAAGGTGTGAAAAGGAACCATGTAATAATAGCTACTGCAAATGCCACAGTGATAAATTTTTTCATATTGATGTGGTGAAAATTTGCTTTCTCATGTTTTCCAATGAACACAGCAGCGGCAATGAATATTCCGGGGGCAATAAGCGCAGGGTACTGGTAGAATATTGGCTGGAAATATGGATAATTATTATGCGCAAATACAAGCCCGGCATATGGCAATATAAGTAGAGCTTCAGGAACAAAAAATGAGATAAACAATACCGGTAATGTATCCAGAACAAAATACAGGATTTTCCTGAACAGTGAATCTGTAATTATTGATGGGTTTTTTAATATTGCAGAAATATTTAACAGCTGGAAAGTATACGAAGGGTCTATAATATTAACTCCAATAAACGGAATTGCGATTAATGTTATTATTATTGCATAGTAATATTTTGGAACCTTTTTATGTCTTATTGCCAGTATGATAAGGTAGAAAATGATAATTACAGGTGCCAGGTAATCTGTTGTAATTGCAAGTAAAATAAAGACCAGTGAAGACTTAAATTTATCGTATAGTATTAAACAGTAGCCTGTAAGGAATATTGTAGGGAATAGTGCTATAAAATGAAAATCAAACCATTCAACGCCTGCAAGTGGAAAATAAAACAGCCATATAAGGGATAATAATAGTGAATAATTATGGTTCTTTATGAGTTTTCTTCCTATAAAGTATACAGGGAAAACACCGGCGCTTACCAGTACATCCTGGAATACCATGAGCCCTATCTGTGAGGGGAATAAACTGTAAAGTGGGTACATAAGGAAATAAATTAACTTGTTGTATACAATTGGCGAAGTAAGTGCGTTTTTTATTAAATCTGATGAAACCCCTAAATCAAAAACGGTTGAATGAAAGGTGATATATCTCATATATGACAATAGGGATGATGCAAATGAGAATATAATAAAAAGTGGAATTATAATGGTGAGGTCCCTTACTGTATTGTTTTCCATTTCAAGTGGTCATTAAAAAATTAAATATAAATATTAGCTTCCATTTATTTAATGGTTTTGTAATAAAATAATAGTTTTTTCCTTATATTTTCTGGAGAATAATATTTCGCCCTTTCATAGCCTCTGGTGATATAATAATCCTTTTTTTCCAGTATTCTGTATACGCCCTCTGTTAATTCCTGCAGGTCCATAGGATTTACAAGCAATGCGGCCCCATTAGATACCTCCTTAATTATATCTATATTGGATGAAAGCACTGGTAATCCTGTTTTAAAAGCTTCGACAACGGGATATCCGAATCCCTCTTCCAGGGTCGGGAATAATAACATATCACATGCATTATAAATTTTATTTATTTTTTCATCATCGACACTGGTGAAAGTAATACTATTACCTACCTGACTGCCAATCCGGATCAGCTGATAGGAGTCGTTCAGTTTTTCCATTACACTTTTAACCATTGCAAGGTTCTTTCTGGGTGCGTCAGAAGATACGGATAATATCAATTTCTTATTTACCGGAAGACCTAGCTCCTTTCTCAGTGCATCTTTATTATGCATCGGGAAAAAATTATCCGTTATATATGGGGATATTGCAGATATCTTATCCTCGTTTATATTAAATTGTGTAGTGATCTGATTTTTAACATGGTTGGAAACCGTGATAATATTATCATAAGTAAGATATTTTCTAACATAATTTCTCATATACGCGTCCTTGAGCTTTTCCATGATCTGGCTGTAAGCGATGTTTCTATTAAATGGTATGATATCATGTATGGTAATAACCATTTTATTACTGTTGAATATAGGTTTCATAGTCTGGGATGTTATATGTATAATATCTGGATTGTTGTTTATAAAATCTATGCCTGATCTAAATGCGAACTTTGAAAACATGTAGTTAAGTACTGTACTCTTAAATCCTCTGTATGGTTTTTTGTAAAAGTTATCCAGATATCTATCATTGAATATGAACTGTACTATTTTGCTTTCTGGGGCAAGTAACATATACAGATCCTTCGCATATTTCCCAACACCAGTTCTGGTTGAGTCAACCGTAATATATGTTACCACAAAGGTTAATGGAAAGGTAATATAAAATATTGATGCGTTTCAATTTTATTAGACGTGATTCAACTCTTACTGACAATTTTTTCAATGTAATCCTCGAGAAAATTCAGAGCTATTTCTGGAG
>JAKAAK010000025.1 GCA_021797025.1 Thermoplasmata archaeon | reverse complement strand
AAATAATTTTTAAAATCCCTGTAATCCATTTATAACACCTAATAATCCCTTAATTTGATTATCTCCAGAACTATAATGTCGCCCTTTTCTATTCCGAATCTTCTTCTTATTATAACCGGAATTGCTATTCTGCCTATATCCTGGACTTTTGCCTGAAATATCTTTTCCTTATTCATTACTAATCAGTAATCAATAGTATTATTTAGTATATTAATATTATTATTTACTGATTGGTAATTTGTATATTATACAAAAATTAATTTATAAATTGCTTATTGGCAATTGATATATGTCAAATATACTTGATAAACAGCATGCCGTTCCGGTCTTAATAAAATTATTGGAAGGAAATAAATTCATGACGGAGCTTTCTTCTGTGGTTTCTAATTATTCAACATTAAGATTATTAATTAGGGATTTGCAGGATAACGGTCTGGTAAATGTGGACGAAATCGTCAAGGATAAAAGGAAGGTAAAAGTCTCACTGACTGAAAAAGGGAGGGCTATTGCTAATAAATTGAAGGAAGCCCAGGAAATATTAGAATCCAATGATTAGGTAATATGTGCAATATGAAAAAGAACGGATACGTGAATTTCCGTTTATATGGATACGATAATTCATTTAATAGCGAGTATGTGAAGGATGCCTGGATCTACCTAGCTGTGCAGAAAATGATGATGGAATACAAATATAAGGCCAAGGTCTGCCCTTACTGCAAGACCGTGAATGACCTCGATGCTGATTACTGCAAGCACTGCGGGGCGAAGCTGGAATAGAAATAGGGGGGAAAGAATGACTGAAAGGAATGTAGAAAGATTTGAAAAAATACTGAGGGATACAGATCATATCCCAGACAAAGGAATTGCCAATATGAAAAATGTTGCAGAACACCTTTTAAAAGATTTGCAAACGCCGGAGAACAAATCTGGCCTCTTATACGGAAAAGTGCAGAGCGGAAAGACAGACAGCACAATAATGTGCATTGCCAGGCTTATAGACGGCGGCCAGTTCAAACTTTTCATAGTACTTACATCGGACAATACATCGCTCTACAAACAGACTGTGTCGAGAATAACTGCTGGCCTTAACACGATTGCAATAATAGGCTATAATGACATATCCGCTGGTAGTGAGAGCCCGGAGAGCTTTATGACCAAACTGTCCCACAGCGGGGCCGTAATAGTATGCACGAAGAATCCGAACAATCTCAGGAAGCTGAATGATTTTCTTGGAGGCCTTGGCCTGGGGAATACCAAAGCAGTGATATTCGATGATGAGGCCGACTTTGGAAGCCTCAACTCAAAACAGAACGAGCAGGAGGAAAGCGCGGTATACCATCTGATAGAAACTCTCAGAAACATAGTTCCGGATACAAAGTTCGTTGCTATAACTGCGACTCCGCAGGCAAATCTTCTGCAGAACCCGGATGACGAGAGATATCCTCAGTTCATAATACAGATACCTCCAGGCACAGGCTATGTTGGGGGAGACATGCTTTACGACCTTATGAGCGAGGATGTCAGGAATGAGCACCACAGGCTTGTCCCTGACTCCGATATTGAAACGATAACAAATAGCAAAATCGATCCTGAAGACGCTCCTGAGAGCATATACAGGGCCCTCTGTGTGTTTTTTGTAGGCGGTGCGATGAAGAACCTGTCCTATACGGACCAGGCCCATTTCTCTATGCTTATCCATATAACTGCCATCATGAAGATAAATGACAGGCTATACAGCCTCGTCAATAAGGCTAAAAACCACATCTCACGAATACTGCACGGGGATGAGCAGGACGAAAAAGTGCAAAAGTTTTTGAAAGATTCATACAGCGACATTAGTAGCACACTGAAATCAAACAAAAATATTAGCTATGATGAAGCGATAGAAACGGTAAAACTGTATATAGACCAGAGCAGACCCCAGAAAATTACATCACAGAAAGGAAAAGACGATCCAAGCTACGATGCATTTTACAATATACTTATCGGAGGCAACAGGATAAGCAGAGGGCTTACAGTGAAAAACCTTACAGTGTTTTATTATGCCAGGGTTACAGGCGCTCCGAAGGTCGATACAATACTCCAGCATTCAAGAGTATATGGATACAGGGAACAAATACTGGATATAATCAGGATATTTTCCACAGAGAGGGTGTTTTACAGCCTGTATGATGTCTATAGGTCAGATCAGGATGAGTGGGAATATATAAACAGCGGCGATTTCAAAACCAACCCCCCAGTCCTTCTTTATCGCCAGATGGGCGGAAGGACTGAACTGACAAGAAGCCAGGTTATACCCAGGGAAAGCATCTTTAAATATTTCCCTGGAAAGACCTACTTTTTGTACCACGCAAAGCCGTCCAATGTTGAAAAAATAGACGAGCTCCTACGGAATTTTGGGTGCAGGGAAGACCCTGAAGAAATCCAGCTTGATCTCGCACTTAGGCTTATAGAACTGACGGACACTTACGATACCGAACAGAGATGGAAAAAAAGCGCTATAAAACAGGTGCTTGAATATATGGCCAACCATGGCAGCAAGATATATCTCATAGTCCGGAGAAACAGAGACCTGAAGAAGGATTACCATGCCGTACTGTCAGGTACGATGGAAAACAGAATATGGAAGGACGACGGGCCGATAATATTCATGTACAGGGTCTCAGGAAAAGGAAAGGGCTGGAACGGGGAAATCGCATGGATACCCGTCCTGAGGCTTCCTAAAGGCTCCAATGCATATTACTTCTCAGACAGTAAGCCGGTTTCCTCTGAGGGCGAAGAATAGTGAAAGCAGCAGGTTTTTAAGCAGGAATATGATAAAGGAATATGAACTCCGCTGGGAAAACCCGCAAAAGGCTTAATGCAATATCTCTCTTTTCAGGATGCGGGGGCCTTGATCTAGGCTTCGCTATGTCAGGCCGCTTCAGCATAAAGTTAGCTTGTGATATAAACCTAGCTGCTGCAGAGACCTATGCAGAGAATTTCGGGGCAAAAAAAGTCAGCGTACTTCATAAACTTCCAGGCAAAGAGCCTCTGTTCATGATAGGGGATATACAGGAACTTGATTTCGGCCGGCTTCGGTCTCTTTTTCCCGATACGGATGTCGTTATCGGCGGGCCTCCATGCCAGGACTTTTCCATGGCAAGAGGCACAGACCGCGCAAATGCAGGCATATACACAAAAAGAGGAAGGCTTTATGCTTATTTTGTAAAGGCGCTAATATATCTCCAGCCAAAGTATTTCGTCTTTGAAAATGTTCCTGGAATCATATCAGACAATAAAGGAGCCACATGGGATATTATAAGAGAAGATTTCAGCAATCTGTCTATGCATGCAGAAGACATAGAAAAAATTGCAGGAGACGGTTTTGCCGGTACCAGCCAAGGATACTTTCTGGCTTATCAGGGTGTGACAGATGCTTCTGCTGTCGGCGTTCCTCAGAGACGGAAAAGAGTAATCATTGTAGGTGTGAGGAGAGACCTTCTGGAAACTTCTTCTGCCGGATCAGCAGATTATCTCTCTGATAAAATCAGGCAGATATGTGCATCAAGAATAGAGGGAAAAGGCCTTTCCTTCAGAAGCTATCCGCTTGCATCAATTGAAGCTTTCGAAGGGGAGGCCATAGACACCCTCGAAGACAGATACAGAAGTGTCATGGAAGAATGGTTTTCCAGTGAGAAAAACAGCAATGTGCCGGAACTTGCACGCTGGGCAAAAGAAAATTCAGAAGCCTTAAAAAATGGGATAATGGAGAATTACTGCGCAACAAACTCATCGGAACCCTCACCTGAGAATTTTAGGAAAGCGATGGAAGAGCACAGAAGAATTCTCGAATATCTGGGATTCAAAGGAGTCCGTGTCTGTAGCACAGGAAAGATATCTGATGCAAGCTGTGATATTCCCAAGGAGAACGCGAATGTCCTGTCAAGGCTTTACTTTACACCGCCGGATGAAAACTATAAGTTCCTTTACAGGTATGAACGCTGGAGAGTGGAAGGAAAAAATATAAGCATGATTTACAGAAGGATCCATCCCCTTAAGCCAGCTTATACGGTAACTGCAAATGGCGGAGGGGGGACGCATGGGTATCATTATGAGAGGTCAAGAAGCCGCCTTACAAACAGGGAAAGGGCAAGGCTCCAGTCATTCCCAGATTCTTTTAAGTTCATCGGAACATATGGAAAGCAGAGGGAGATCATTGGAAATGCCGTGCCGCCTCTTCTGGGCAAAGCCGTTGCAGAGGCTGTCTTTGAAACGGATCAGTTGCTCAGTGGGAAAGCACATAACGAAAATCAGGATTTTCTAATGTTCTAAAAGGCATTAATTTAATATTCTTTCTGTTGGCCTGGCCTGCCAGGATCTTCTTTTATTTTACGCCCCCAGACAGTTAAAACTTTATATCCTTGAGACTCCAACAGTTCTGTATTTTTCCCGCCACCTAGTGGGGTGCTTTAATTTATTTTGAGGGCCTTTTAAAGGCTGGTGAAAATCAGGCAAAGGCAAGGCGCAATTCTATGAGGAAGAGGATAAAAACAAATATAACATGGATGCAGGCCTCATTTGTTATAATAGTTATACTGGTTTTGATCATACCCTCGGGAATGGGTGCAGTTTCAGCAGCAGTGCCTGAGAATACAGCATCACAGTATAATGGTGACATAAATTCATCCATCCCCGCATTTCTCAGGCCAAATTCAACTGATTATTTTGGTACCTATATTATTTAATTATTAAATTTTGCCTTTTAAAAAATGCCCTTTATCCATATTTTCTGGCAATCCTGCAATGGCAAGCGCATTCTTTATGCTCTCGGCAATTGCCCTTGCAAGCGGCGGCGGCACTGCGTTGCCTATTACCTTGTATCCATCAGCGACATTCCTGTACTTGAATATGAAAGAGTCTGGAAAGCCCTGCACCCTGGCAGCCTCCCTTACAGACAGCCTCCTGTAATTTGGGCCGGTGAACTCAAACCTGTCCTCCCCTACCTTGCACATGTCGCATGACGCAGGGTGCAATGGCGCATGCCTGCCGCCTGCCTGTATTGTGTATGACTGCTCATCCCAGCGCCTCTTGTGGTTCCTTGACATGTATATTGGGGAAAATGCGCCTACTATGTACTCATGGTTTGGCACATCTAATTTTGGGTTGGGCTTGTTGCTTGGCAATGCAGGCACAGCCTCTGGGAGTTCGCCAATTGCATCCTTAAGGGTTGGCAATTTCCCGGTCTTGTACCCATCTATTGTTGTGCCCTCCTTTGTGCATTTTGGGCCAGGGTAAAACCTCCCGGTAAGCAGGTCTTTTACATACTCTTAAAAAGCAGAGCCAACAGAGTTGATGCCTATCTTATAGGATTCCGAATATTGGCCCATGTCTATAAGCCGGCGCTTAGACAGGGCTTCCATTGCCTTTACCACATTTGCCGGCATTCATGGCACCAACAACTTAATGCATAGTTGCATATATACATTTTCAATGAAAGATGGAAAAAGATCCATGATAATGTCTAAGATAAGGTCCAGCAATACCTCGCCAGAAATAAGGATGAGGCGGGCGCTTTGGGCCATTGGCCTCAGGTACAGGCTCCAATATGGCAGGGAGAAAATAGACATTGCATTCCCGGGGAAAAAGCTCGCGGTATTCATTGACGGCTGCTTCTGGCATTCCTGCCCTATACATGGCCACATACCAAAGTCCAACGTAGGGTACTGGAAGCCAAAGCTTGAGAAAAATGCCGAGAGGGCTGCGGCAAAGGATGCAAGGCTTAGGCAGGAAGGCTGGTATGTCCTGCATTTCTGGGAGCACGAGGTAAATAGAGATGCAACAGGCTGTGCGCGGAAAGTCCAGGCAATTTTGTCAAATCCTAAAAAGGCAGGCAGAAGTTGAGCTTATGACGCTGATGGAGCAATTGTCCAGGGAGGACATATACAATAGCACCATCTGCCACTCAATGTTGCTTTTTCCGCAGTATTCAACCCGGTAGCCTTTTGGCCCCTCATAAACTTCACAGTTCCTTGAGGCAATATACCTAAGGATATTATTTTTATCCATCCTATGACCTTCCACAATCCTAAAGTTGCTATATACTATTTTATATTTTCCATAATGGATTTTAGCCAAAATGGCAGGTTTGCCTATTTTTTGGAATCCACGCATGCTAAATTGCTGATATGGCATTATCACTGCCTATTATTTACATTTTGGGCAGGCTTTTTGCCCAGGGCCATCTCAATCATTTTTGCAATTATGCGAACCATGTCTGGGAATTTGTCAATAGATACTGTTGAAATTATAAGCTTTCCATGCCCATTTGGTATGGATGCTATTGGGGTGATGCTATATTCTTGGTTTAGCCAGTTGAAGGCATGCGGCTCTTTGCCATCTCAACCCTCAACCTTGACCCTCTTTTCATGGCAGAAGCCAGAACTAAGGAATGGGCGTGTATCCTCAATAGGGATGTCAGGCACTTCTATATTTTCCCCATCTGGATCGAAGGTTATGGTAATTTTATTAGTTAGGTTTTGATATTTGCCCCCTCCGACAGGCATAAGGAATGTGATGCCTAAATCTTTGAATATATAAAAGTTATAATCTGTATATACCCCGTTGAGTTTATCTGAACTTTGTGGGAAGTTATAACTAAATGTAGCATCTGTGGTAGATTTATTGCCATTTTCAAAAGGCTGTTGCCCTTCAGTTGCAAAATGCCTTAGAACATTGAAAGCAGGGGAATTATAAAGCCAAAAGCCAGTTTCAATGTTGTGCGCATAGAAAAATGGAATATCTGAAACATTCACGTAGACTCCGCCCCCTGAAGTATATTTAAGTATTTTATGGAGGCTCTTCTGCTCGCTGAAACTTTCCTCATAATACGCACCCCCATAAGGGTTTACAATGCAGTTGAACCTTGTAAAATCATCTTTAGGGCTGACATATACTATTATAGATTTGCCAAAGCATTCACTTAATTTATCATTCCAATCCTTGCAAGTGAGCCCACTCCACTTTGGCGGATTGTTAATTTGCGATTTCCACTCCTCTTTATCGGCTTCGAACTTTCTACCGGACCTTATTATTCCGATTAAGTATTCTTCTTTATTCGCATTGCAATTCCTTTCAAATTTAGACAAGAAATTGTATATGCCATCAAGGAAAGCGAACACAAGAAATATAAATGCCATTATTGCAGAGCATAATAAAAAGGAAATTTTGTGATTATAAACTGCGTTGCTCAACAATATAGTTATGAAGATGCTGAGCATGGTGCCAAATAGAACCAAAAAAACATCTTTTAGGCTTGATATAGATTCTATTGTTTGTACCTGCGCATTTAATCCATTTTCGCCTCCTTCTTGCACACTATTTTTATTTGGCTTGTTTTCGACCATAATATTTTCATCCTCGATTACTTCTATGTTCTATGTTTTAATATGCCACTACATAAAAACTTTGCTTTAATTGTGTATTTAAGTGTGGTTTACTGTAATTGCCACATTTGCCTTAGTAAAGATTCTTATTTAAGCTATATTTTTTAAGCATTTAAAATATACTTTGCAATATGGCAATTGATATTATTAAAGGAAATAAAAACAAGAAGGGGAAGGGAATATGTTAGGCCATTGTCCTTTGATTTTGTCCTAAAAAAAATAATAGAGAAGGAGGAAAGAAAGATAATAATATTAAATTAAGATTATAATAGCTCAATTATTTATAAGCCATCAATTTTTTTTCTGCTTTTCCCTTATCTATCTTTTCGCAGACATCACAAGTGCCTTCGATGGATAGGCCACTTTCAAAAGATTCGATTATATTTTTGAATGTAATGCTTATTGTTTTATAATCCTCATATATCCCTGCTGTAATGGGATATTCTTCTATTTTTTCTAGTTCTTCAGAATATTTATCTGAAATTTTTTGGCATATTTTAAAAAAAATTCCCAGCTGTTTTTCATCTAAATGACTATTTTTATATTGTAAAATCTTATATTCACCATCGCACGATATTAGGCCCAAATCACCTTTAATGAAGTTTTCCTCTTTAAAATCAATTTTATCAATTATGCATTTTATAATGCCGTGCTTATTATAACGGACATAACTAATGCTTGAATCTGGAACGTGAAGCGTGCCCATATCTTCCACCTCACTTACGCTGATATATGGTGATTCTATAGGTGCCACTCCCTTAATTTTGTTCTCGATTTCATCTAAATCCTTCATCATCAAATTTAATGCTGAAATTACATTGTTTACATACTCGCCTTCTTTTTTTTCAACATTAGAAATAAGCTCAGCTATATTATTTACATTATTGCCACCATTATGGGGATATGCCTTTAAATGAGATTTCAAGCAGCCATCGTTTATCAAACGTTGCCTGAACCCTATTGTTAATTTTTTCTCATCGTCTTCTATGCTTATTCCAGGCGTCTCAAAACTTGAAAAGCCTGCATAACCATGCCCGTCATTATTATTTAGGAACTTCTCCTGGATTTCCAGATTTTCCCTAATGATATCTATTAATTTCTTAAAATGCTCTCTTTTGTATATATCCGCCCGTTCCTCATAACGCTCTTTTACATCTTTCATTCGCTCAAAATGTACTGTCAGAATAGCAACTATTATGCCTATACTAAGTGTAAGTATAGAAATTAATACTTGGCTCATTATATATAGTTATATATTTTATTTATAATAAGATTCCTAATCAGGGTGCCATTCAGGCTTGATCTTAACATTGTTCGTTATAGTAATCCAGTTGTATTCGTCTAAATATTTTGCCAATGTCTTGCCTGTAGTTCTCATAAATTCCACCATTTTTGTATAATTATCTATTTTTTCTTTAATTGATTTATTTGAGTTCCCATTTAATTTTAACTCATTATTTCTGGCCTGCTCTAAGTTTCCCTCGTAAAGCTTTAGCACCTTTGAATTCAGATCATTGAGGAAATTGGGATTTTGACTTAATAAATATTTGGCCTCTTCCTGCATTTTCTTTAAAAAGGACAAATATTTCTCAGCGGGCTCCATAGTTTTATAATCTTTATTATTAAGCTGGGAATCATACCATGATTTTATTGGTATATCCCACGGAACAAAAAGATGCGGCTTAATAATGTGCAATACCTTTGAAGCTATTGTATCGCCAATGCCGGATTTGTGTTTCAGGGAACTATAAATTTCTTTTATGCTTTCAGCATTATTATCATCCAGGTCAGCCAGAGATAATGGAAGTGCCGCTAACTTGTTAATCATTTCATTATACCATTCTTTGATGCTCTGAGAAACTACCTTCTTATTGGCCCTTGACCTCCATTCGTTTAAAAAGTTAACTATTTTACCAACTACCTCATTATCTAAGCTCTGTTTTCCTTTAATTCCTCCTTGCACCTTATCAAGCCTTATTATATATGACTCGTCCTCCCCAATTGCATTGAAAAGGAAGGCCGCCCATTCAACATCTTTGCACTCCATTAAAGAATAATAGGTATATGGATATAAATTTTTGTGGCATTATTATAACTGGGCTAATTTCTAGATCTTTAAATCAATTTTACCGGTAATTTAACTTTTAACTCATCCAGCATTTCATCGGGCCATTAGGTGTGTCTATTTTTATTAATGGATAGTTTCTTGCAACTCTTGTAAAATTAACATTCAATATTTGGTTATATGCCTTGACCTATGGCTACTCAGAATATGCTGTTGATATATTTAGATACGCCTTCTTCACCACTGCCGTACCTTTTTTCAAACACTTCAAGAAGCTCATGCACCTTCACATTGATCTCTTCTTGGATGCTATTGTTGCCTAGTATGGACAAGGCAGCCACCCTTAGGTCGTCGAAGAGCCGCGAGTGGAAATTGCTGTCACCGCTGAGGAAGTCCCAGAGCTCCTTGCCTACGAGCGTTCTCATCTCCATATCCGGCAGGTATGTCCTCATGAGGGAGAGTGAAACTGTGGGGCTATCCCTCTTACCATATGTCATGCCTATGTAACCATGGTCTCCTTCACTCTCTACCTTCCTGATCTCCTGAAGCCAGTAGACAATCTGATCCTTGTCCATATCATTCGGGCCGCTCTTGACCTGTATCCAGTGGTTAATACCATCTTTGCCACGTTTCACTAGATCCCATCCAGCCTTTACACTCTCAACATCATCAGAAGTGGTCTCTAGAAGGTGCTGGACAAAGTACCCCATAGACGTGACAATAGATCTGCTCACAGCGGCGCTGACATTAAACTCCAAGAGCTCTAGAGGCGTCCCAAGGTTTAGGGACCTGACTAGCAGTGGGTTAATATTTAGCCTCTCCAGCGCTAGGGCCCGGATATTTTCTACCTGCCTCCTAACGAAATCTCGGGCCAGGGCTCTTATATAGTTGTCTACAAGCGTCAGGTTTCCTGAAACTATACCAGACCTGCTGATTTCTATTATCCTCATGATGTCATTCTCAGACAGCTGGACTGGATTGCCTGAGGCGCTTCTTAGCCCGGTCAGTTGCTCTTTGGTGCATGACAGGAACTCATCTAAGCTATTAAAGTAAGATGACACTCTTCTTGACACGCTTTCTTTCATGCCGCCGTCTGAGACCAGCACCAGCTCTAAAAGAGACTGTACATCTAGCTTCATGCCCTAATCCTCCCCACTCAGTAGCCTAATTACGTGCCTAGCCAAAGCATTAGACAGATGCACTGGCACTGCATTGCCTATTAGCCTGTACCTTGCATCCACGTTGCCAGTTATCTTCCAGTTTACTGGGAAGCCTTGCAGTACTTTGTACTCAGCTAATGAGAGGAACCTGTCATACTGTGGGTGTACCAAGTAAGTGCCCTTCTGTGATGGGCTTGTGACCAAAGTAGGTGATGGTTCGTCCCATGGAATCCGCCTATAGAAACCTGTCCTCCCACCTTCTGAGGCTATGGCACGGCCCATCGCCTCAGCCGCAATTTCTCCAGGCATCTGTTTCCAGTTTCCACCGGGTGGCACATAGGACATATACTTTCTGTCCTTCGAGCTGAGGGCTTTGTCATTAGTATACTTAAGCTCCTTTGCCACTTCCCAGAACGTTACCCAAGGCTGCCTGTTCGCCGACCCGTCGCCAGAGTGGGTAGGTTCAGGTAAAGAGGGGGTGCCATCCCTCAGCCCAATAAATATGAGCCTCTCACGTGCCTGTGGGGCGCCAAAGTCAGCGGCATTAAGCACACTGTATACATATCTGTACCCTGTGGAATCAAGCATATCCTTGACTACCCTGAACGCTGAACCCCTCTCTTCCTCAGCATTCGGCTTACGTTTATACTTGTCATAGTATGGGAAGTGTTTCAGGCGGCTTGAAAGGAGCCCTGGCACTTCTTCCATGACAAAGGCGGCTGGACGGATCTTCTTGATTGCCCTAATAAAGTACTTCAGTGGCGATGCACGAGGATCATTCAGCCCCCCCCTCCTGCCTGCTGGTGAGAATGGCTGGCAAGGTGGCCCTCCTATGAGGACGTCAATCTCGCTTGGAGAGACCCCTGCAGCCTTTATAAGCACCTCTGGCTCAATCTTGTCTATATCCACATTAAGGAACTTCAGCTCAGGGAGGTTGGAATTGACAGTCTTGAAGGATTCTTTGTCTATATCGTTTGCCAAGGCTATCTGTATGCCGCATTCCATGAATCCCAAATCTAAGCCCATTGCACCTGAAAATAGGGATATGGCTCTGCCGGCTAACTGATGGGGTGGTTGCCATTGGCTTTCTGGAGTTATGGGCTCCCAGAGCGGATCTGTGCCTGGCCTTATTGAACGCCACCGGTCTATAGCAGAAGACAGCTTGGTATTTAACTCCTCTTTATCCCTGATCTTGGCAAGAGCATCTATAGCCATAGAAAAGGCGGTTATGTGAGCCTCATCCTCATTGTGCCCAGAACTTACTAGCTTAGATTCCAGAACAGCAGTATAGGCACCCACAAAGGCTCTTGACTTTCCTTTTGGTATCCCCGTTCTGGACAACAAGGAGAAGTAATTGACCTTGGAATCATTGTAGTATCTGTAAAGGCCCCCCAAGTTAATTTTCTCTGGCATCATCTACGTTCAATTCCATATTTATATTTAATCTTTGCCTCAAGCTTTTTTACTGGGCATAAATATAAAGAATTAATGCAAAGGAAGAAATGCGACTAACCATATTTCCTTTCTTATATGCATATAATTTATAAAATTATGCCTTTTAATGCCTCTCTTTCAATTTCTGGAGTAATCACCATATAATACTTTATTGTTGTAGCAGCACTAGAGTGCCCTAATCTCCTGGCTATGATTTTATCCGAGACGCCATGCTGCAATAAGTATATGGCCAGCCCATGCCTGAACATATGTGGATGCAGTTCCAATCCTATTTTTCTGCCATAACCCTTAATTATTTCCCAGGCCCTCTGCCTTGTAAATGGGAAAAGCCTTCCAGTGCCTGTATTGAATTCCCTCATGAAATTTGAGATCTCCAATAATAGTGCATCAGAAACCGGCACTCTATTGATATAACCGTGCCTTTTCTTTATTGTTAATATGATCTCCTTTTTTGAGAAGTCAACATCCTTTGTTTGAATATTGATAATATCCGATACCCTGCCGCCAAGCTCCCACATCATCATAACCAAAAGCTTGTCCCTGGCCTTTAAGAATGGAACAAGCTTTTTATTCAAATAATGGTGGTATTCATTGTTATCTATTGTATTTAATAAGGACTGGTATTCATTATAAGATATATGCGGCGGCAGGTTATGTTCATCTTTTATCTTCATTATCTCATTGAATTTTTTATTAGCAATGTCATTCATTGTTTAACACTTTTTATATATGTAAAGTTATATTAAATATAAATTTTTTTATTGATAAAGAGGTCTCTTTTCATTAAAAAATTTAGTATTTAAAACAATTTTACAAAACATGCACTTTTGTAAACTAACTATATTATCATTTTATTCAAAGGGAAATAGTATAACTTTTATGGGATAATAAAAATGTACAGAAATTAAAGTACTAATATTATGATTTTTGATTTTTGTGAAAATAACATTAATTCATTAATAATAATAAAATAATTTGTGTGTATATTATTTTTTGCTTATTATAATATTACAAAGCAAGTTTATATTTATTAGGATACCTTGCTAGAAAACATAATCATATTCAATAATATTCATTACAAATACCTCAACTTATATATATTTACTTTGCATTATAATTATTTTCCAAATCAAAAATTTTATCTTAAGATTTTTATTATGCATATAATTAGCAATATTTGCATATAACTTTTATATACAAAAATTCAAATTTAAGTAATAAAAAAATTTAAAAAATTAATTTTAGATAATATATTAAATTGAATATTTAATTTGAAAATATATACTATTTATATTTCTTTACTCTTATTTAAATTGAGTAAACATATAGTCAGCTAATGCTTCAATCATATTCATAGGTGGTTTAGAATCAACTAAATAATTTTTATATTTTTTCGTATCTTCTGTGTTTATTATACCTCTCTCTTTTAGAATTGGGACGAGTTTTGATATATTATACCTAATACAAATGTTAGCATTTTGCAGTAATTCAAGGAGATTATTTTTATCCTCTTTGGTTATTATATTATTAATTATTAGATTATATATATTTTCCCCCGCACTACATGTAATAACATTGGCATTAAATGTAAATTCACTATTCTCCATAAATTCAAAAAATTCACCAAAATATTCATATCCAAACGAGCCATTTATCATATATACTTTCTTGCTGATATTCCTTAAAAGTTCAAAGAAGTAATTTTTATATTTTTTCGTATCTTCTGTGGTTATTATATCCATGTATATTAGATCCGATACGTTTTGCCATGCATGAAATCTAATATAATCATTACTATTGCCCAAGAGTTCAAAGAAGTAATTTTTATATTTTTTCGTATCTTCTGTGGTTATTATTATACTATATATTAGATCAATTACTATTCCCCACACTCTATATCTAATGTAATCGCTATTGCTCTGCAAAAGTTTAAGGAAGTAGTATTTATCTTCTTCATTTATTATGCCATTATATATAAAGTTGGAGACCCTTTTCCATGCTTTATATCTAATATATCCCCAAGAATCTTCTAAAAGTTCAAAGAAGTAATTTTTATATTTTCTTGCATCTCCTTTGGTTATTACATTTTCCTCGATAAAATTTAGTATATTTTCCCATGCATCAGATCTAATATCTTTATTATCATCCTTTAGGAATTCAAGAAAATAATTTTTATATTTTCTTGCATCTCCTTTGGTTATTACATTTTCCTCGATAAAATTTAGTATATTTTCCCATGCTATGTATCTAATACTTACATTTTTATCGCTTAGGAGATCTAAAAAATTGTTCTTTTTGTTATTCATCACTACAATGTTATTACAGAATATCCAGCTTTTAATTCTTATGCCCATATGATTTGAATTAAGGAAATTACAGCAGGTTTTATTAACGTCACTGGCGATGTACTCATCTATTTGATAATCTATAACCGCCATCATTGTTAATGCTATGTCTTTTTCATTAAAACCCCATTTATTTGAAGATTCATTTATAATGCATCTCAAAATATCTGAAAGTTCAATTGTTTCATTAGAACCTTTATATTTGTTTATACTTCTCAGGTTTTCGAGTTCATCTCCCATATTATTTATAAAATCAATAATCTCATCACTTGTATTGTCATCTTCAATGTTATTTATAAAATTTTCAATTTCTGTATTTTCAACACCTCTGGCTTTATTTATTACCGCATTGACTACTTGATTAATTGCATTTTCTATTAAATCATGCTGCCTGACATTCATTATATTATAATACTGTATATTTACATCAACATTATTAAAGAATTTTTCATTAACATACCTTAAAAGCTTTGGGGGGAATTGCCACTCATCTTTTATTAATGCATTATGTATATAGGCGGGAAGAAACCATTTATTTAATTTGTAATGTTTTGGAATATTATCGGTATCTGGCATATAACCCTCTCCTGCCAGTTTTAAAATATTATAAATTACATAGCCAATGTATATATTATTTGATATCCCCTTTAACTTTTCACATAATTCATTATTCTTCGATAATTCATAGTTTCCTTTTAAAGAATTGAATACATTGCCAAGCAATTTTGCCTGTATTGGCAGTTCAATCTTATCCTTTATAATATCCCAGCATCTATCGTCATTTGTTATTGAAAGGTATATATTTTTATTAATTTTGTTTTTAATATCTTGATTTAAGCTATCCATATTATATATATTATAATTTACCAGTTTTTCACCCGACATAACTTCAACTATGTTGTCTTTTATATTTACTTGGTCATTTTCTGACAAAACTAAAAGTGTAGGCACATGTTTTATAGCATTGATTTTTTCGATTGCCTTTGTTATTGATGGTATTTCATTTATTTTTATATCCATCTTTTCTGCGTCTTTATAGGAACTATACAGATTAATTGTTGATGGGTCATAATATATGAGCATATTGCAATTATAATCCATAAGATAGTTTATGTCTTTATCATCCAGATTAGAATGTGCTACAATAACATATACATTTTCCCATTTCTGCCCCATTCCATGCATATAATCTGATATGACCCATTCTGCAAGAGTACTTTTTCCTGACCCCTTAGCTCCTGTAATTAATATTTTTTTATTATCTTTAAGATCATTGATAATCTTATTCTTTAAATCTTCCAAGCCTTCAGTAATCAACGGTCTTTCATTTTTATTTTCATTATCGCCTTCTTTTATAACCCTTCTTGTTGAATCTATTCTAAAATTTTCATTACGTATGACATCAGTATATGTGCCTAATTTGTTTTCGCATTCAAGGCTGTTTAATCTTCTATCATAATCCTTTTGCATTTCATCTAATTCTTTATCTACATTTTCTATTTTTAAACCTAACTTTTTAATTTCTGATTGTAATTCATTTTTAATTTCTTCCATTTTATTGAGCATTTCTTTTCCATTTTTTTCAACAAATGCCTTTATATTGTCTTTAAATTTATTGAAGTCATCCTCGCTTACATTTTTGCCAAATACACCTTCTAAAGCGTAATATACAGTTTCAGGCTCTGCATTGTCTAATGTTCTTTCTATTTTATAGCTGATAAACCTTTTTTCTGTTTCATTAAGATTGCCCCAGAAAATTCTTGCATTTGCAAGATTCTTAATAAAATTTTCATTTTTAGAATTGCTCCAGTTTTTTAATGCAAAATATCCACCAGAAAAAATAAGCCCTAAGGATATGGGAAGCGTAACTGGAAAAAGACTGAAAACAGATGCCATTAAGGCTGTTAATGTTCTAATAACCTGTGGATCCCTTAAACTAACACCTGTTTCCACCAATTCAAGTCCAGATAAACTTAGAAAACTTTCCATTTTCTCCTTCCTACGAGACCATGTATTATAAATTTCATTTATTTTATTATTTATATCCTCATTATTATTAAGATTTTTACATGCCTCCTCCATTTCATTGATTAAATATGTAACGTCGGCCACAATAATTGCAGGAATATATGTTTTATATTCTACTTTTCTAGATTTTAATGCATCTTTTACATATTCTATAGATCTTTTTATTACATCCATCATGGATTTATTTGCATTATCGCCTTTATTAAATTTTAGAGGTTCAATCATTTCTTTATAGTTCGAATGTTTTATAATATCATCCTTCTTGTCAACAAGAAATTTCGATATATTATTAGTTTTTATTTTGTATTCCTTAATAATATTGATATATAATTTTATTGCATCGTTTTGTGTAACCTTATATTCCATTATTTCTATATTTTCTAATTTTTTTAATAAATTATTATTCATATTATTTTTAAAGTACTCTAAATATGAGTATGTTAAAAATATACACATTTTTTGATTTTCTTTATTTAATGCTTCATCAAATTTGTTTAAATCTTCATTGCATGAACTAATCGGAAAATCTACTACATTATATCCATTATTTTTAAATTCATTTTCTAATCTTCTGCTTGTCATTGTTTTGCCTGTGCCCTTTGCACCAACTATAATTAAATTTTTATTATTTTTAATTTCATCTTTAAGGGTATTATCAAATCCAAATTCAACGTTTAAATCCATACCTATAAATATAACTTTAAGTTAATATTAAATTTTTCTATATAAATAAGAAAATATGTTATCTTGTTATTATCTCTTTAAGTTAAATAACACTGGTATGATTGTTAACTTTATAATCATGCCTTTAATAACGTCATTAAAATTCTAAGTTAAATAACATCGTTAATAACATTTATTTAAAAAAATATTGGGTCAATGTTCAAGATATAGATATGGGGTGAAGTTATAAGGAGATTTAGAAATGTTACCATTTCTAAATACAAATCTTTGTATTGTAATTCCATGATATTCATATGTAAATACATCTATTATAAGACTGCTATCATGAGGAAGATTTACGGCGAAACTACCTAATGTAAGGTTTAATTTTGGATATATAGGTTTGCTGTTTATCTGTAAAACATCTTGTTCAAGTTTTTTTACATATGGTGGTTCTGCTGATTGTGCTTTGGTATAACCAGATATATTTTCTAATGAAAGCTCACCATTTGTTGAATTCTGAAATTTTAAAATAACCACAACATCCTAACCAGGAGATGTGCCATCATTTATGAGGATTGTATTAATTGAATATTTAGAACTGCTCTCGCTAACTGGTATTATTGATTGTAATGCAAAATCCGTGTATACTATTGGATAATTTTTTGACATTGCAGTTTTAAACATCTCCAAGATCCCACTTAATTGTTGTATCACTGTGCCTTATATATGCCGTATTTTCATCACCTGAATAGAATACTGCATTTGGATTAGCTTTATGTACTTCCACTAAAGTTATATATCCTCCAGTGACCGGAACTTCAATAATATTCAAGGTATACGATCTATTTCCTGGGGGGTATTGACTTAACATATGCCATTAATTTATTTCTAAAGACATCCCGTCTAAAATCATCATTTTTAATTGGAACTATATCTGTAATAACCCCTTTAGGTGCATCTATACCAATCATAAGAAGGCCAGCACTATCATTTTCAGGTTTGTTTAAAAATCCTATTACAGTTTTAATAGCATTATAGTATACTGATCTATTTTTACTCAAAGCACTTGCCAATTTACACTCAATTAAGGAAGTCTCTTGATATTTACCCTTAATATTCTTTAAATCATTTTCAGTTATGCCATTATCCTTTCCAAATAAATCTTTTATAATGCTCATATAAATAGGAATATTGATAAATATATAAATCTAGTTACATATCTTAAGCTACCTTTTAATTTCATTAATTTTTAACTATTTTTGCAATTTTACTATATACCAGTAAAAAATAGAGATCCACACACCCGATGTGACCAGAATAATAATAAGGGTATAAATGACCAGTGCCGCCATTCCATAATTATAATCATTGTAAAATACAAGCAGTAAAAGAATAGAAAACATTATTCCTGTAAGCGCATAGAATAATATTGATTTCAAGCTTTTATTATTCATTTAAATCACAATTTTAATAATAGTTATAACACTTATCAGAATTCCTTTATGGCATCCTTTACCATATTGCCTAGATAATCTATATAACAGGTCAAAAGCCGTTCAAGCGATTGCCTTTCTAGTTCCTTTGGGATGTTTGTTGGAATTATATCAGTCTTTATTTGTTCTTCTGGTATTATTACATACCGCTTAGCAGTACTGCCATCTGGCATCTTGACAGCCCATCCTACCCCATTCCCATCCATAAACATATTGGCGGCGTTCGGCGGCCTTGGATCACCGTATTTAAAGAGATCTGCCGGTAGATTTAAGTGTGATATATACGTGCGAGTGGCTGTATTCAACTTGCCTTCGTGTTCTAGCAAATTCCTTTCTTTCATAAAATATCTTGCTATCATGCCCTGTTTACTTTGGGGTTCTTTTTCATTTCCGAATATTTCAAGTTTATATTTCCCAAACCAGATACTATATTTTTTTTATCACATTTTTCTAAATTTTGAATATGATAATACAATATTTTTGACCAAATCAGTATATTAATATAAGACGCACTTTTAGTTGGGCCAGGCCCATTTTTAAACTGATTAAGCATGACCCTTAGGTTTGTAGCTTCTTGATTGATTTGATTTAGAAAGTTTTTGCATATATTGCTGTCATTCATAATTATACACCAATAATTAAAAGCAATATAGTTAAAAAAGTTAGGCATTCTTTGATAAATATTTTTTTTATCATTTTATTATTTTTATTTATTATTACCTATTAATATACATTGAAATATATATTAATATAATGTTAAATATTTTTATTGTTTTTAATATTGTCCATCATTATCTTGTTTATTTGTTTTTGCTGTTCTCCATCCAAGATTCTAGGCGCTATCAGTGCATTTGTTGATACCTTGCTATTCCCTGAGGATATCTTTAAAGGAAAATCAGATTTGTATTCCAGAGACATAGATCCATGCTTAATTCCCAAAGATTTGTCCATTTTATTTACGGCCCTGATCGCTTCTGAAAGGTATGTGCCTGATATTGTATCCTGCACATTTGTATGCGTGGATCTACTGTTCCATATTTTCAGGGGCTTTCTCAAAATATTTCTTTCTACTGGACTCTATTAGTAAATCTCTGCTTTAGCATTTATGCATACATTCTCATTACTTGTGGTTGTTTTCTTTATTTTCCATAGAG
>JAKAAK010000230.1 GCA_021797025.1 Thermoplasmata archaeon | reverse complement strand
CATAAATAAACGGATATGGAAGTTTTAAATTATAAAATAAGGATTAATGTTGATTTTGCCGGCAAAAAATACTCCGGAAAAGAAACGGTTAAAATCAAGGATGCTGAAAAAAAAGTCACATTTGATTCAAATAGTATAAATATCCAGGAACTAGAAATTAACGGTAAGCCCGCCAGATATGAAGTTAATGATGGGGGATTGAGCTTCTCAACAGAGGGGGGAGACATTTCCGTGGATGTCAAATTTTCATCGGATGTGGACAGGGGCCTGAAGGGCTTTTACCTTGCAGGAACGGAGGATAAATATATACTTTCAACACAGTTCGAAGAGTCAGATGCAAGAAGGGCATTCCCCTGCATCGATAATCCGGGTTATAAAGCAACTTTTGATATTTCCATGGAGATTGACAGCGATTTAAAAGCCATATCAAACATGCCGGTAAAGTTAGAAAAAATAGAAAATGGAAAGAAACTGGTTGAATTCGAAGAGACGCCGAAAATGGCAACATACTTAGTTTATCTTGGAGTCGGCCATTTTGATGAACTCGAAGATTCATATAAGGGGAAAAAACTTTATCTCACTGCTATGAAAGGTCATTTAACATCCTCGAGATATCCGGTGGATGTGGCAAAGAAATCATTAAATTACCTTGAAACGTACACAGGTATAGATTACATGCTTCCCAAATTGAACCTGATCTCTGTGCCCGAATTCGCAGCTGGCGCAATGGAGAACTGGGGAGCGATAACATTCAGGGAAATCCTTCTTAATATAGATAGTTCAACCACCAGCAAGAGCTATAAGAGGACATCTGAGGTAATTACACATGAACTTGTTCATATGTGGTTCGGCGACCTTGTTACCATGAAATGGTGGAATGATCTCTGGCTCAATGAAAGCTTTGCAACATTCTTTGCTTTCAAAACAGTAGACAATACAGATCCGGAATGGAAGTTTTTCAGGGATTTCCTGCTCGACCAGACAGATGGTGCATATACAATGGATTCACTTAAAAACTCCCACCCCATTAACGCCAATGTTTCCGATCCACGGGGTGTATCCCAGTTATCATATGAAATAAGATACGGCAAGGGTTCCAATATTTTGAGGATGATAGAAGCTTATGTTGGGAAGGATGTTTTCATGAAGGCCCTGAGAAATTATCTCAGAGAGTTTTCATACGGGAATGCTTCCGGATCCGACCTTTGGAATGCCATAGAAAAAGAATCTGGAAAAGGAGTGTCATCTATTATGGAACAGTGGATATCACAGAAAGGATACCCTTATCTGACAACTGAAAGAGTTGATGATGCACTGAAGATTACACAGAACCAGTTCTATTTCCTGGAAGGAAATAAAAGTGCAATCTGGAAAATACCCTTATTTATAAACAGATTCTCCGAGGAGGAAAACGCACTCATGGAAAACACTGAAATGAAGATAAACGGGGATGTGCTCTCACTGAATTACGGACATAACGGGTTTTACAGGGTTCTTTACGATGATGCAATGTATGAAACTGTAACAAGGAATCTTTCACAGATAACGGCAGAGGAAAAATGGGGCATAGCAAATGATCTCTATGCATTCCTCCTTTCAGGAAAATTGAACATGACACAGTATGTTAGAAGACTCGAAAAGCTCTACAGTATAAATGAAAATATAGTTATCGATGAAGTATCCAAACAACTCTGGTCACTGTATAATATAACTGGAAACAAATATTTCATGGATCTGGCCAATTTCTACATGAAGGACAAGATAGATTACATAGAAACCAATAAAAAGGATGAGTTCAACTACAAGATATCCTTATCAGGTCTCTATACAAAAATGGCATATATAAATAATGACTTCTGCAGGGAACTCCTGAAGAAGTACAGTGAATACAGTCAGGTTGAACCGGATTTCAGGCTTGCATTCCTGATTGCGCAGGCAAAAATAAATAATGAATTTAGCTATTTTGCGGAAATAATAGAAAAGACATCAAGTGATGAGGATAAAACCAAAGCAATAACGGCATCAGGCGCACTCAAAGGTGACGAAAACTATAAAGCTATCATGGAATTCATTCAATCTGGAAGGGCAAAGAAACAGGATATGGATTCATTCTATGTCGCCATGTCCTCTAATGATGAGTCAAGGCAGTATATTATAGACAATCTGAAAAATATAGTAGAAACAATGTATAAATTCCAGCTCAGTCCACTTAGAATCAACAGATGTGTCCAGGCTATGATAGGAAATGCAGGAATTAAAAATCCTGATAAAATGAGGAAAGCAGCTGAATCTGTTAGAAAGGAGGAAATTTTCGGCGGCATAGACAAGGGACTTGAATTCCTGGCAGTTTACGAAAACCTGGTAAAAAATACAAAATAATTTATTAATAATTTTTAATGTCTTTTAAATTTAAAGAAGCGAAAGGGATTATTATTTCTTCTCTGCTCAGGCCACCGTGCATCCCACGATCTTTTATAATATCGTCATCATAATATTTGTACCATACAGTATTTCCGGAATAGGGAAGAACTAAAAGATCTCCCATTCTTGAAATGTATTTTTCCGGAACAGTGCTACTGCCCATCAAGCCTGTTTTGATGACTTCATTTCCTGTAAGAATTTCTGCACTGCCATGAAGCTGTTCTTCCAGTACATTTTTCATATCCTCCGGGCTATCTGTGTGCAATATCATGTCCCTGGGGCTCCATGTTTCCGGTATTGCCCTTCCATTATTTATTTTCATGAGTTCTCTGATTCCTGAAACATATGTTTTTTTGTTAACAGGAGTAAAACCATGATCTGATGAAATCATGACTGCAATATCCTCGCCTGCAAGGTCCCTGAATAAATCATTGAACATTGATGCTATATACCGCAGTGCTTCTATATGTTCCGGGCTTCCAGGACCGTACCGGTGCTCCATTTTATCGGGGTCCTCTATGTAGAAAAATATATATGAATTTTCATGCACCTTTTTCAGCAGCTTTCTCAGTATGAGAAAACCCTCGAAGAGAAAATCATATCTCTTCCTTTCCTTTGCGCCTGAATACATTATCCGGCTGTAGCTGCTTTTCAAGAGGTCCGCGAAGGATATTACATATGATTTTATTTCATGTTCATTCAGTGTTTCATAGAAAGTTTTTCCATGAAAAAGGATAGATGGATCAGGTTTTAAATCTGCAAATCGCGCCCTGTCCTGTTTATATGCAGGAATAAATGGCAGACTTTTCATGACCATATTGTACTTTTCAATGTATAACCTCCATTCAAATAGACCGTGTTCTGCAGGAGTCAGGCCGGTATTTATTGTATTACTTGCAGCTGCTGTGGTAGATGGAAATACAGAAGTTATGGGCGATACTATTCCGGAGTTGTTTATTTCCTGGAATGATTTATAATTTCCAAGATAATTTTTCCAGCTATCATAACCGAGACCATCGATATAGAAAAACACCACTTTTTTTGATCCAGAAATATTGCTGTAAAGTTCTTTTTTCAGTGAGATACCATTATTATTTATGCCGAACAATGATAGTATAGTGCTGTTTATATTTGAAAAATTATAGCCATTGTAATCAGGATAAACAAAATGGTCATCGTTCCTGTACCTGAACTGTATATCATCATTGATCATGTATTTGCATTACTAAATGATATTAATGTATTACCTGTAGAGAAATTCAAAATTACTGCCATTACTCCAATGAATCTAAGTCAATTTATATCGTCAGTTGAAGTATATTTGAATAATCCAATATTATTATGTGCACTGCATGCAATTATTGTTTATTGTGGGATTCTATCCATTATTAATTATTTTCATTAGTTCGTTGGAATCAACTATGTTAATACCGTAATCCGTTCTGTATATGATATCGCCATCACTGGAAACAAGGTAAGTGGATTTACTCAGTATCGCTGTTGCTAAAATTATGGCATCCGGGAGCTTTATTTTGTCTTTAGATCTAATTTTGGCTGCCAGATCAGCAATTTCGGTATCAACAGGCATAATAATAAAAGTACGTGATTCAATAAGAGATTCTTTGAATATTTTAGAGCTTTTGATATCATTATTCATATAAAAACCGGTTAGAACCTCAGATAATACAACAGTAGAAATTACCCCCTCTAATTCCCCATCAGATATTTTATCTAATAGTTGCCGGGATGAATCAAAAAATGGTTCCTCTTTATTGATAACATTCAGAATTACATTGGTATCTAAAGATATTCTAATGCCATTCATCTCTTATATTTTTAATTGACTCATTTACACTAGCATCAAAAGGCTTTGCAGATGTGAGCACATCGCCTAATTTTTTACTGTATGCCTTTTTTATTATAATTCCTTCTTTCGAGGATTCAAAATATATATGATCGCCCGGGCGTACATCCAGATATTCACGAATTTCTTTTGGTATTGTTACCTGACCTTTTACAGTTATACTACCAGTTTTAATTATCATTACAAGAATGTAATATTATTATTATATATAAGTATTACTTTCATACAAATTATCATTGAATATGAATATATGTTCAATGTATAC
>JAKAAK010000229.1 GCA_021797025.1 Thermoplasmata archaeon | reverse complement strand
GGAAAAACAGCTCCGGAATCAAAAAACTGACCTATCAATACATTATTCTCCTCTGTGCAGCAGGAGTGCACATGCAAAGGGGCCATGATTCAATATGCAGAAATATAATTCTAAGGGCAAATAAAATGGAAATCCTGGATACAATGGGCAAGCTTGATATTTCAGGCATCCGGCAAGAGAAATTGAAAAATCCCTATTCAGAATTAAGCGATCTGGTTTTTCATTACGGTTTACAAAAATCTTAAATGTCTTTTATAAATCACCTTTCTGTTTCATAAGCCTACTCAAACAGGGATTGGCACTCCCGCTGCAGTGACCCGACTGCGCGAAGTGATAATAAAATGGATAAAGTAGAGGATAAAAAGCGTACGTATATTTTGATTAGTGTTTTAATAGGAATGTTAATGTCGGCAATAGATACAACAATAGTTATACTGGCATTGCCCACACTTACAGTTGACCTGCACGCCCCTTTTATTAATACCATATGGGTTATACTGGTGTATCTTCTTGTTCTGGCCACATTGACAACACAGATGGGCAAGCTTGGCGATATATTTGGAAGAGGTAGGATATTTAATACAGGGTTTATCATTTTTATAATAGGTTCAGCAATGGCAGGAGCCTCCCCTACTATTGACTTTCTGATTTTTTCACGTGTAATACAGGGATTCGGGGCGGTACTGCTTCAGGCTAACAGCAATGCCATAATTGCAGATTATTTTCCAGCCAGTGAAAGAGGGAGGGCATTTGGAATTACCAGCATGGGATGGAGTATCGGTGGGGTTCTTGGCATTGTTCTTGGTGGAATTATAACCACTTTCATAGGATGGAGATATATATTTTATATAAACGTGCCAATAGGTCTCATAGGGTTTTACATAGCATCAAAGTACATAAAAGATAATAAAAAATCCAGTACAAAGATTGATTATACAGGAACGGCTTTAATTGTGGCCATGCTGGGGCTCATATCATATGGTGCCATTGAGGTGGCTTCAGTTGGCGCAAATTATTTTAATCTCGCACTGGTAATAATCGGGCTTATAATAATAATCCCCTTTGCCATTCTTGAAAAACGCTCAAAGAGCCCTGTTATAGACACAAGGGTTTTCCAGAACAGAAAATTATCCATGTCCCTTGCCGCTGCTACACTCCAGGCAATAGGATTTTTATCCGTAATTTTTATTCTTATAATGTATTTGCAGGGCGTAAGGGGATTGACACCATTTTACGCTTCCCTGGTTCTGGTTCCCGGCTATCTTCTATCTAGTTTTCTGTCACCTAAAATGGGCAAGCTTTCGGACAGGATTGCACCCGGGATGCTTGCCGGAACAGGCATATTATTAATGGCTGCAGGAATTGTTGTGTACCTGTTCCTTGGTGTATCGACACCGGTATATGTGGTAATAGCAGGGTCTATAATAACCGGATTTGGCGGCTCCATGTTCTGGCCATCAAACACAAGCTCTGTCATGTCCAATTCACCAAAACAGCTCTACGGGTCCTCTTCCGGGTTGTTGAGGACGCTTACAAATATAGGTACATTGATGAGCTATGTTATTGCCATTACAGTAGCTGCATCCACCGTTCCACGGTATGTTACATTTGAGGTCTTCCTGGGCGTTGACAAACTTCAGGGCGGGTTATCCAGCAAGTTCATAGTAGGGCTGCATTACGCCCTCCTTGTTTCCATGATTGTTCTGGTTATGGGAGCCCTCATGTCCTATATGACAGTGGTAAGAAAGAAGAAGGCAGCTCCAGTTGAAACCAACTCAGGGGATAAATAATTTTAATTTATTTTTCCCTCTCCTGGAGTTTTCTCCAGTCCACTTTACCTGTTGCAGTTTTCGGCAACGATTCTATAAATTCCACTATTCTTGGATATTTATAGCCCCCTATTTCATTTTTAGCCCATTCAACTATTTCTATTTCAGAGATTTTCTTATTTTTCCCATGGCCTCTTAGAACAACATAAGCCTTGACCTCTTCTCCATTTCTTGGATCAGGTGTGCCGACCACACAGGCTTCCAGTATATCCGGATGTTTTAGCATTAAGCTATCCACCTGGGCTGGCCACACTTTGAAACCCGCACGGTTTATCATTCTTTTTAACCTGTCAACAACAAAAAATGATCCTTCATTGTCAATATATCCAATATCTCCGGTTCTGAGGTATTTTTGCCCATCGAGATCTACGAAAGCCTGCATGGTATCAAGTGGCTTATTTAAATAGCCGGTGAACAGGCTTGGCCCCCTGACCACTATCTCGCCTGTGCCTTCTTCTACAGGAGTTCCGGTTTCTGTGGAAATTATTTTTGCATCATAGCCAAATTGCGGTATTCCAATACACTGCAATTTCCTGTGTTCCGGGGGATTTATGTGTGTTTGCCCCATGGCTTCAGTCATACCATAGCCTTCCACAAAAGGAATATGAAACAAATATTCCATATTCTTTGCGAGGATTTCTGGCATTGCTGCACCCCCACCACCGATAAAACGCATCGAGGAGAAATCTCTTTTTTCAAGGTTCTTCTGGTTCAGCAGGTCAACTATCATCGGTGCTACAGATACAAAATGGGTTACCTTATATTTTTCAATTGCTTCTATTGCCGCCTCGCTATTCCATCTTGTTAATATTGCAATTGTTGCGCCGGAATACATAGGGGACAGCATTGAAAATGAGAGCCCTGTAACATGGAAAAATGGTGCTGCTCCCAGCTCAATTGCCGATGAAGTAAGCCTCCTCCATATGGAAGCGCCTATTGCATTTGAAATTACAGATCTGTTTGTATGGACACATCCCTTAGGAATTCCTGTTGTGCCTGAGGTATATGCAATCAATGCCTCGGCGTCGGCCCCGGACGCAATATGCCCGGCATCAGGGCGATTTTCTACCGCTTCGCTCCACGGGATGCCTTTTACATCCAGATCAGCGAGTATAAATTCGGGAACAGGGATATCGGGTTCTTTAATGTAATCCTTGAGAAGGCCGCATATTACAGGGATATTGAATTTTTCATGCAGTTCCCATGGCACCTTTAAAAGTTCTGCCGTGGTAATTACCATTTTTAAATTAGTATCTGTTGCAATATATTCTGCAGTTTCCATATCCAGTGCAGGGCTCATCAAAACAATTGTGGCCCCGGATCTTGATATGGCAAAAAATGAAATTATAAACTGGGGTGAATTCTGCATCATTATTCCGATTCTATCGCCTTTTCCAAACCCCATCATTTTTATATATGTAGAAAGATTTTTTACGTTCTGCCATAGCTCCCTGTATTTTATCCTGTTTCCATAATATATCAATGCATCTTTATTCCTGTATAATCTGGATGGGCTTTCTAGCATTTCCCATATATCCATTTCAGGATAATCTATGGTAAAAGGCAGATAGTATGGCCAGATATCAAACCATTTCTTTTTTTCCATGGTTATTATAAAATTAAACTATATTTAAATCTGACGCTCTTCCTGTAAATGAAAAATAGGTATGATACCTAATATCTGCCAGAACATTATCATAAGGCACATACCACTTTAATAGACTATGGTTTCCCCGGATAAAATTAAATAAGGCATCATTATAAATAATTATGTTAATGAGTGTGGAAAGCTATAAGAATAGCCTCAATGATGGAAGAGTTGTATATTACCGTGGAAAGATGGTAGAAAATGTGGCCGCACATCCTGCCCTTGGAGTTCCTGTCGGTCATGCATCCGGCATCTACCGGCTTCAGCAGGACAGCAAATATGAAAATATGATGTGCTTTACGGACAAAGAATCGGGAAAGGCAAGTATATTCTATAAAATACCGCAAAATACAGAAGACCTGGTTGCACGGCATAAATTAATATATGAAACTACCAGGCTCGGCAGGGGGCAATTCAACATAGTAAAAGCCATCGGATCAGATGCCCTTTTTGCCCTTATGTATGTTTCCAGGAGGATAGACAGCAAATATAAGACGGATTATTATAAGCGGGTGATGGGCTTTTATAAGTATGTGGTTGAAAAAGACCTGAGCCTTTCGCTGGCACAGACCGACATGAAAGGAAACCGTTCATTAAGGCCATCGGAACAGGAAGACCCTGACATGTACGTACACATAGTAAAAAGGGATAAAAATGGAATTTATGTTTCAGGAGCCAAGGCACATACAACCCAATCCATAGCATCAAATGAAATTATAGTGCTCCCCACGAGAAACATGACAGAAGCTGATAAAGATTACGCTGTTGCTTTTGCCATACCTGCAAACACAAAGGGGATTACTATGATTGCCCGCCCCCTGAAAGAAACTGAAACAACAATGAAAGATTCCCTGTCGGTGATAGGCAAGGAGAATATAGAAGTTGAAACCATAACAATATTCGACAACGTATTCATTCCTGAAGATCGCGTATTTTTGAATGGTGAATATGATTTTGCAGGACTCCTGGCCATGATGTTCCCCACTTTCCACAGATTCACCGCAATATCTTACAGGGCTGCAATGGCGGATTTCCTCATTGGCACAGGGAAACTGCTAGCTTCATATAATGGAGTTGATGATAAATCAAACATAAGGAGAAACCTTGCAGTGCTTATAA
>JAKAAK010000024.1 GCA_021797025.1 Thermoplasmata archaeon | reverse complement strand
TGGAGTCATTCCAGAATCCCAATATTACAATAGCAGCAATATGCAGGGAGCATGGAATAGCAGTATAGCTCTTCTATGAGTGGAGGGAACAGTTCTTGGAGGGAGGAGGAAAAGGTGAGTTCAGTGGATGAAATGAGTAACAATGGAATGGAATTAAAAAAAGCATGTTATTTTCTGGGATAAACAGGATTACGTACTATTACAGGAAGAAGCATGAAAATAAAGAAGATAGAAGATACTTAACAAGAGTAGACTCCAGCATAATGAACAAGGTAATAGAAATATGCAGGGAAATGGTAACATATGGCTATAACATGATCTGGACACTGTTGAGGGATTCAGGAATTAGGGTAGTCAGGAAAACAGTATACAGGATAATGAAGAACAACAATCTGACTTTACCATTGCATAAAATAACAATAAAAAGGAACTGAAACTTCTAAGAGTTTATAAGCCTGAAATGCTAATTGAAACAGATATATTCCTATGGGCAGTGGAATGACTTATCTTATGTGCGTAAAGGATGTATTCTCCAAGGAATGGTATGGCTATAACTATAATACTTCATGCACTGCTAAGGATGCTGTAAATGCAGTAGATAATGCAATAATAAGAAAGTTCAATGGTAAAGTAGCAGATAATATTACACTTAGAATAGACAATGGTCCCCAGTATATTTCTAGGGAGTTCAATGACTATCTTAAAACCATGAATATCGAACATGAATACATTAGAAAGGAAACACCTGAAGAGAATGGCGATATTGAATCATTCCACAATTCAATAAAGACAGATTACATCTGGATCGATAAAATCACCAATTTCAATTATGGAAAATAATCATAGAGAATGCATTCAATGATTACAATAACATAAGACCACATTCCACACTGGATTATTATTCACCACTGCAGTTCCTTGATAAATGGAACAATGACAGTAAATTCAGGGAATATCCCAGAAAATTTTTAAAGAACCTGAAAGATGGGTACTGAAGGAGAAAGAGCAATTATTATAGTGGATCGATGATAAATGTCTTATGAAATGGAAAGATTTTTGTTTAAGATTCATTATTCAACATCAACTTCATTCTCAATATTTTCTTTAAAATAGAAAAATTTCATCTCCATCTTCCATCTTAAGGTATACCTTTATGATCTTTTCTTCCTTAATTCTGTTCGGAATTTTGCGTTATATATAAATTTTTAATCAATTATTCCCTCTTCTCCTTTTGTTATCTGTTACCAGTATGAAATGTACATCCGCAAATATGAATCATAAATATTCGGTGAATCATATGCGGCACCCATCAGTATGTAATAATAATCGCTTACTGAATCAATCATTTCAAATGCAATGCTCTTGTCGGATAGTCATGCGGTTGTTATCTTCCATTCCTGTATTGATAATGAATCTAAGAATGCTCATGAATCAGTTAAAAGTTCGTGGGTCAATGGATTTAACCATTACAGATATATTCAAGATTTTTGCGTTTGGTAATATATATTATTTGTTCAAACTATAATATCAAGATTCTGTAGAATATAATATGTGTTAACCGCATGTTTTAATTGTTGTTACTCATCTCAAAAATCCATGAAATACGTTTTTGATGTATCTTTGGACATGCTAAGAAGGAAATATAAAAAATATATTATATTGAACACTAATATGGAAATGTAAAATGGAAATATAAAGTTGAAAAAGTGATTCTGCATGGGAAAAGAAATGTGTAAAAATCCATTAATAAGTATACTAGTTACATGTTTTAATAGGCGGGAATTCATAATTGAAGCAGTAAAAAGTATATTAAATCAAACTTTAAAAAGGGAATTATATGAAATAATCGTTTCCAAAAATTTTAAAGATGCTGAAATAGACACTTTTCTATCTAAAAATGGCTGCAAGGTACTCTACGATGAAAGAGGAGGTATTGGTTTACGATTAACTGGTATGATTATAGAATCACAGGCAGACATACTTGTATTTATGGAAGATGATGACAAATTTGAAATAGAAAAACTTGAACATGTATTGAAGATTTTTTCTTCTACAGAAGTTGTTTATTTTCATAATGATTATAAAATTGTAGATTCTGAAAATCATATTATATCTGAAAACTCCATTGATAATATGAAAAGTGAACAAATTTTCACCTTACCAATAACTTCATTCAATACTGTAAAGAAATTATACCAGAAAAAAGCCTTTTTTTCAATGAGTAACATTTCTATTAGAAAAGCTGTGCTATTAAAATATATTAGTAATCTAAGTAAAATAAAGCTTATTCCTGATTTCTATATTTTTTTGATAGCACTGCAAAACAATGGACTTATTGCAGTATCTCAGTTCCAACTTACAGTATGGATGTTTCATAGTAGCACCAGTGTCTCTAATGGTAGCAAAACAAGCTTTATAAACAAAAGAAAGCAATTTTGGTTAAAGGTAACATCTGATTTGGAGCAATGTTTGACAATAGTTTCTACAAATTATTTGAAAACATTGGTGGAATGTGTTTATTCTGAGGCGCTCACCCATGATTTTCTGTTAGGTGTGCCGAATATCTCTAGATCAACCTTGATTTATTTGGTTTCTCGGGAGTTAGCATTGTTTAGAGATAAACGATCTTTTTTAGTTTTTTTAGCGGCATTAGCAGGCATTATCGCTCAAAAAAATTCATTGATAATATACTCTAATTTCTTACTGAGGAAATCGCCAAAGTCGTAATAAATATAGTTTTTCTTATATAAAAAGTAGAATCGTTATTTAATATAGTGATTCCTATGCAAATTTTTCAATTTTATTGGATATTTATGAAAAATAATATATCATCATACTTTTTTGATTTGACCTCTCAGCAACTCATTGTTGACCTGTATGGCTTCTTTATTGATACAATCAGTGCATCGTGGACCATTTTTCCTTCTTTTCAATCGCTTTAAATAGATTAACAAGCATACACATAGTCGTGTACCAGAATATCAGAGCTGGTATACCTTTCCATTTTAAGACTGGATTCCCGGGAATATATAGCAGAGATTTTGAGAAGCAACACACCCAGATGCCATCGCTTTGCTGTACCAAGCAAGCTTTCATGCGTTCTCTGGTAGAGATGCTTTAACTCGCCCTGCTTCAGTTCCCTGTGAAATGCCTCCATGCCCCATTCCCTGATATATAGTTCGATAACCTTTCCAAGTTTCCAGTCTACTCTGTTTGTGACAAAGCACTTTTGAGAGTTCTTTCCCATGGATACTATGATCTGGACATTTCCAGCATTCTTCATTCATGTGATTATGCTTTTCATTAAATGTGTATTTTGTCATCAATGCAGCATTGCATCCATGTTTCTTAGGTTGAGTTAAGCCGCATAATCCCTGAGTTTAAACCATTCCCCATCTACCAATATCCTCCTGTTGCTCTTTGCTTTGGTAATCCAGTCTTGTTCTCCTTTCCCAGGAAGTCTGCCAATCTGGATGCGAAGTACCATGAGTTGAATGCCCCTGCAGTGCAATACATGCCTTCGGTAATTGCTCTTTTTATTGCACCCATTTGCATCATTATTTTGGACGGGCCTGATTTTTCCTTTAGTTCCAGGTAGAGGGGAAATATGCCCTCTTTTCCTGATATCACGCCGGTAACGTACGGCATCCACCATATGGATTTGCCCTGGGTATGCTCAAATACCAAGCCTGCGTCCTCAATATGTTTGCCACTTCTTTCAAGGAATGTGTCATCAATGGCAAGCACAGAATCTGATGAATAGCGGCTTATCAGGCTTACTGAATTCCTGAATATCGCTTGTAAGGGAATATTCCCGAGGAACCTGTTCAAATTTGATTCATTGGTCTGCTCTAAGAATATTCCGTTCAGGTGTGAAGCTGAACTGGTAGGTGATATCCGTGAGGAGAAAATGTACTTGGAGAACTGCCTCCTGCTAAAAAGAATCCTGAATTCAATAAGAAGGTTTGTCAATATATCAGGACGTTCCACAACGGGTATCTTGATCATGGTCTAATAATGCAAGAGAAATAAATATTATTAAATTACCGAGGAGAGACAAATTCGGATTACAGTTTACAAGTAAGATGTTATTTAAATGTAAACATATATTTTTATAGCTATTGGCAATACTTTTTTGTAATGTATTATAATCAACTAAACCGTGAACAAGAAAATTCTAGGAGAATTTACATACTTGCTAAGGATCTTTCATTAAGGATAAAAAGTATTTGTCCCAATGCTCAGCTTGGTTTAGATATAGGTTGTCAAGAGGGACAGATAACTGAAAAAATTTCTGATAATTTGGGAATTTCTTTCGTTGGGATTGAACCTGATCTCAATGCCGTCTTACACGCGTCGACGAAAATAAAGGCAATTCAAGGGACTGCAAATAATTTACCGTTTCCAAATTCCTCCGTTGATTTAGTTACTGTAATTTCAGTTATTGAACACATACCCCAAGCGATCTCCTGTCCAGTTTTAATGAGATATTCCGAGTATTAAAGCCTGGAGGGTATTGCATTGGTCAAATTCCGAACATGAATTTTCCTATAGAAGTTCACAGTCGTCTTCCTTTTCAACAATTTCTACCGCCAATAGTTCAGGATAAATATCTAAACTTATTTTCTAAAGACAAAAACTTGAAAACTTCGTGGTATAGAACTAGTATAAAGAAAGTCTTAAAATATGCTACTGAAGTCGGCTTTCGGGATATTGCTTCTTCCACCTATTTGTATCCTAAAGATGTATTTTCGAGTAAGTATCATGCTTTATACTGGGTCTTAAAGATATTTCCCTTAGATTATATTTTTTGGTTCAAAAAATAATTATAATATCCACTAATTGGAAATCATGAAAAACCTATTTGGTCTCAGCTACATGACAATGTGTCTGTGAAAATCAGAGGCAGTTGTTATATTATTGACCTTCGAAGCCGTTTAATATAATAGGCGCCCTTTGACTGCATTGCAACAGGAATATCATTAATAGCAACCAACAGTGATGATATAAAATTATTGATGACAATTCCGTGAATAAACTTCTATACACCATCAGGAATACTCTCAGATATTGGAAAAACTATCATTCAAGAAAATAAGCAGCATGAATAAACTTGCAAGCAATGTTAAGGTACATGGTGATTCAGCAAATTTAATATAGTGAGGGGGCGTAAAAGATTGTTAAGTATGGGTTTTCCAAAGGAGGAGTTCATATACTAGATACGAGCAGGAAAAAGGGGTATTGTTGATAAAAAATTTACAGAAAAATAAGAAGAGAACCAAGGAAAAAGGAATTTTCCAGATATAGATTCAAATGGGCGATATAGAATATATATATGCGTAAATGTTATAAATTAAAAGAACATAAATCGAAATATGCAAAACCCGAATATAGATAAATTTATGAGTGATAACATAGACGTCTTAAAGGAATTTTATGAGAATTTTCAAGGCAGGGAAGATTTGATTAAATGGGTAAATAACTTTCCCAAATCGACACCAAAAATTGCAGAGAAAGGAAATAGTGATTCTGAAATAGCTGTTATAATTCCTACACCATCAGTTGATCACCCACTAGCTATAAACTGCCAGAATAGTATTTTTAATGGCTTAAAAATAATTTTTACTGTTGATAGTTCCAAAGTTTTCAATTTAGCCCGCAGTTATAATCAGGGCGCCAAAATACTATCTGCTAATAAAAATATAAAATGGGTGATTTTTTCAAATGTAGATATGATAAGATTAGAATCGCCTAAAAAATTGATTATGGAATTGCAAAATGTAGCCGATAATATAAAGTTTTGTTATGCCAAAGAGGGTGATTCCCATTCTTCCAGTTGGCGGATTGGAGAATATACATATTTAAGGAAATTAGTGTTCAGCTTTCTTGGAAAGAATCGACGTTTGAAAGCAAACCTAGAAAATAAATTTTCTATACATATAAATGTAGAAGATAATAGGCATAAATTAACTAGGAATTTTGTAAGTAATATTAAAAATATTTTAAATTTTGGAGATTTTTTTATTTTTTCCATAGACCTATTAAAAAAATATAACTATGCACCATTTGATGAGCTTTTTTTAAATGGAATGGAAGATATTGATTTATCTTTGAGGCTTTATTCTGATTTAAACCAAGGGGAATTTAAAGCGATAAATTACTCAATAGGAAGTATGGAATCAGGAATTAGAGGCAGGGATATTATAAGAGATTTTAGGAATATACCTAGTATAGCATATTTTAATGAAAAACAGGAAAAATTTATATAAACAGCTTTTATTATCTTTTTGTAATATATGAAAACCACCATTAAATTTTCTAAATATGATATAGTAGCCATATGTAGTTTTTTGGTATATGGAACAATTTGGTCCGTGATTTCTCTAATGCGCTTTTATTCTCTCCATGCATATGTGTATGATCTAGGATATAAAATGCAACTTGGCTGGTATTCATTATACCATCCACATTTTGGTCTTGTCACTGACATATCTCATTTAATAGTCTACTTTAGTTTTCCGCTGTTTCTATTGAGAAGCGAGCCTTTACTCCTCATATTTCAATCTTTTTTCATTGGACTGGCTGCAATCCCAGTATATTTAATAACAAAGTTAAAGACGGACAATTCTAAATTGTCTATTTTTGTTGGATTGATATATCTGCTCTTCCCACTTGATATTGGACTCAATTGGTATGATTTTCATTTTATGATGTTTTTCCCCACTATATTTCTCTTTGCCTATCTACTATTCTTAAGGAAAAATTATAAACTATCGATATTCCTGTTCATTTTATCTGGATTGGCAACTTATCCATTTTTAGGGTTTTCCTTAATATTTGGCATTGTTTTTCTTCTTGGTTCGCTCATCCATGTCAAATACAAGGAAGAAAAATTTCATTTTGGTACAGAAGGGAAATATTTAACGGTTTTGATAATACTATCATTCGCCATACTCTTTATTCAGTTTCACGTTCTTAATATTTCTCCAAGTATGTTAAGTAAAAATCCGAACACTGCGGTAAATATTTTCGGCAATTTAAAAGTAAAAATTATAACCATTTTATTCATCATTATTATCAGTGGGTTTTCAATCATCTTGAAGCCAAAATGGCTTATTTTCCTAATCCCTTATTTCTTTATTTTGTTTTATTCTAATAAAGCTGTTTTTGAATATCCCGAAATAATGATGTTTCAGTATGCGCCTCTTGTAACGCCTTTCGTATTTTTGGCTTTGTCAGATACGCTGTCTAAATATGCAGATAAGAAAAATCACGTAAACTTATCCAAAAAAATTTCTTTAAAACACATAGGAACAAATGTTTCTGTTAAAACTCTTATAGCATTTTTGCTAATCATCGTAATAGTTTCAACGTTGTTTTACAATCCTGCAAGCCCTTTGAATAAGGATAGTCCAATAAATTTTAATTTTTACAACAAGGATATTCCAAACTTAACTGCTTACAACGATCTTGAGGGTCTGTTATCACTAGTTCCTTCCAACACGCCATATTTAATGGTACAGCAGAATATGCCTCAAGCTTACCCGCGGGCATTTTACCCTAATGTTGGGATTTTAAGTGTCTGGGGAGGAGGCATTGCATACAATAGTTCGACTAATAATTTTTGGGTTTACAGTACAGTTAAAGGATGGGAACCAGCTAATATTAAATATGTTCTGTATGACCCATATTCCCAATGGGCTCAAATAAATGGAATGGCCGTATCTGCTAGATTGCCTCTAAAAAATTCTTCGTACCAAAATATGTACAATATGGTATATATGATGCTTGCATCTGGTAAGTATGGTATTTTAGGTGAGGCTGGCGGCATGATACTTCTTGAGAGAGGATACTCGGGCTCATTGAAATATTATAAGCCTGAAGTGGATAGTTTTACAATTTCTGACAATGCTATAAGTAATAGTTTTCCAGACATGTGGCATAACTTAAATTATACTTTTATTTCCCCAGGAACATACCAGGTTAGACTTCAATATGCTATGAATAAAGGGTATAGAGGCGATATGACTTTATTAATTAGTGCGAATTCAGGCAAAACGATTCTCCTACAGGAAAATAGATATGTAAATGTGACATCCGGCACAATATTTACTCTAGAATTTAATCTTACTGAATATTATCCGAATTTGTATGTCGGTTTCACATTTCCTAATAATTCAAATTATTTTACACTAGAATCCCTTGTAGTAAAACAGACCGCTCCCCCTTCTAATAAATTATATTTTGGTGAATGAATGAAAAAAATGCTAATATACTGGCCAAATGGAGTGTTTAATGAAATTCAAATTACTAAGGAGATCGGTGCAATAGCTGCTTCTGCTTTACGGCAGCACGTAAATATTACAATAATTTGTGGGGGAGCCAAAGCTTCTATGGATAATATAGTCTTCCACGAGACCGGGATTACCAAAAGAACCAAGTTATCTGAGATAATGGATACTATGATAGCATTAACTTATTTATTAAGAGAATCTCCAGATTACATCTTACTTTATTATATTGAAAATTATGGCAATATATTATTGATCACCATGATGAAAACATTTTTAAAAGTTTTCAGGCTTTTTTATAAGAATATTAAAATTCCAAAGATAATGATAAAATCAGATACTGATGGAGAATTTATAGAGGCAAATAATATTTTTATCCGCATAGCTTACAGAATTTTATTAGTGTTCTATTTAAGATTTACAGACGGGGTTATAGTGGAAACGACCTGTGTCTTAGAAAAAATAGCACAATTTCTTAAAAGAAGGAGTGGTTTTGTATATCTTCCAGATGGGTATTCGTCACAACTTTTTAACCATGAAAATAATGTAATAAGAAAATCATGTATTATAACCATTGCTAGATTTTTACCATTTAAAAATATAGAAGCCTCTGTAAGAATATTTAAAAGGATTTCAAGCTCACATCATGAGACGATTTTTAAGATCATAGGTCCAATTACAGATATTGATTATTATGAATATATTAAAACGATAATAATTCAGGCAAATATGCAGGACAAAATAGAAATTCTCAGCCCATCCAGTCAAGAATTAGCAAATATAGTCAAAGAATCGTTAATTATGATAAGTACCAGTCTAATGGAAAGTTTTGGCATTGCCAGGATGGAGGTTCTGGGTTCTGGTACTCCAGTAGTTACATATGAATCAGGTTGTGGAAAAGATTTTGAAAAATTCGGGGCTATTGTTGTACCGTTAGGTGATGAGGATTCAATGTATAATGAGGTTATACGATTGCTTGAGAACCATTCATACTGGGAAAAAAAATCTTTAGAGGGGATTAAAAACTCAATTTCATGGGATGAGGTTGTTAGCAGGCTAATGAAATTATTTGAATAACTTCCCAAAAATCACAGTTCGTGTTTCATCTTCATGTCAAATGTCTCTATTAAGATGTTTTCAACATTCAAGGTTAAAATAAAAATATTTTTAAATAACATAGAAATACGTCTTTAATCGGTGAATTAGAAAATGAGTTTTAAGGAAAAATTTAATTTGTTAATATCTGTAAGGAAGCATTTTGAAATAAGCTATTTTAATATTATAAAAAATTTTTTTGCAGATAAAAATACACTTGTACAATTATTTGAGAAAGATTATAACATTTCTCTTTCAATGCCATTATATATAATAGTTCAATTAAGTATACTATTGGATCATCAGTGGAAAATAGTAGGCAATGATAGTACTCATATTAAATTAAAGGGACCAAATGGAGAAATGCTAACATGTCGATCACAAATAGGGTGTGATGAACGTCATATAGTTGAAATTTATGTTAATAAAGTATACGGGGAGAATTTTGAAGGTAAAAATGTAATAGATATTGGGATGAGTAATGGTGATAGTTCAATTTTTTTTGCTAAAAGTGGGGCCAAACACGTTATAGCTGTTGAGCCTGATAAAAGAAGCTTTGTTCTGGCTTTAACTAATATAAAAGAATCAAAAGTAGATGATATCGTATCCCCTATAAATCAAGCTTTAAGTGCTCAATCTGGTATAGTTGAGCTTACTGTTTACGAATCCAACCCGAACGGAAATTCAATAGATGAGGAAAATATGATTAAATTAAACGAATCTAAAACTAAAGAAAAAGTAGAAGCAATAGGACTTAAGGACATAATAGATCAATTTAATGGTGAGAATATTGACTTTTTAAAAATGGACTGTGAAGGTTGTGAGTATAAGGTTTTGAGGGGTATTACTCATGAATATTTTTCTCTAATTTATAAGATATATTTAGAATATCATCATGGATTACAAGATATCCCGGAATTACTACGAAATCAAGGCTTTCGTGTGAATATTATTGAAAATAGTAATATGATCGGGTATATCATGGCAAGCAGAACCTCTCCTTAAAGGAGTGCAATTAATCGAATTAATTTTAGATAATAAAGAATAATGATCTACAACTGCACATATATAAGAATCAATGGGAATGGAAGATATTAAAAGTCGTTAAGCCTGAGATGCTGATTGGAACAGATATTAGTTATATACTTACAGGCAGTGGAATGACTTATATTATGTGCATAAAGAACGTAATCTCCGAGGAATGGTATGGCTATAACTATAATACATAATGCACAGCAAAGGATGCTGTAAATGCAGTAGATGCTTCAATGATCCGGAAGTTTAATGGTAAAGTACCGGATAACATTCCATTAATGATAGACCAGGGTCTATAGTATAATATTTCAAAAGAGTTCAATGACTATCTTAAAGCAATGAATATCAAACATGAATACATAGAAAAGGAAACACCTGAGGAAAACGGTGATATTGAAATATTCCACAATTCAATAAAGACAGACTACATATGGATCAATGAAATCAGCAATTGCAATGAAGGTAAAATAATCATAGAAAATGCATTCCATGATTACAACAACATAAGGCCACATTCCACACTGGATAATTATTCACCACTGCAGTTCCTTGATAAATGGAACAGTGACAGTAAATTCAGGGAATATTATAGAGGATTTTTAAAGAATTTGAAGTATGGTTACAGAAGGAGAAAAAGCAATTATTATAGGAGGTCGATGATAAATGTCTCATGAAATGGAAAAATTTATATTTAACAATCGCTATCTAGAATATACAAGGAATGTCAATAAAATTAAAAGATATTATTAATACCATTTGGAGATATAAAAGAGCTTACAGAAATTGGATGAAAGTGCTATTTATAATGGCGATAAAGAGAGGAGCAAGTCATCATGAAAATATCAATATTAAAGTGGTGGTTAGGAATGGAGAATCGCTTGTGGTTCCATATGGATGGGCTTCTATATACTCTAGACTTATAAATATCAAAAATTTAAAAATATCTGAAATAAAATTAATACCTAATGGAATATCTTTTAAATATAATGGTTTGCCTATAACAATAGACCCAGCAATATTTTCAGACCCGGATTCGGTTTTCTTTCATGAAGACTATAAATTTTTAGAGGTTAAAAATAAGGATGTAATAGATGTTGGAATGAATATTGGTGATTCGTCTATTTATTTTTCAATAAATGGCGCTAAAAGGGTGATAGGGCTTGAACCATATCCATACAGCTTTTCCTTTGCAGAAAAAAATATAAAATTAAATAATATCAAGAATATAATATTAATAAATGCGGGTTACGGAAATGACTCAAAAATTACTATATCGGAAAACATTTCCAGTAGTGGTTCTAACCTCGTTGTTTCTAGTATCGGAAAAGAAATATCGATTTACTCTTTAAAAAGTTTGATTGATAAATATAATATCAGGAACGGTGTTCTGAAAATGGATTGTGAGGGTTGCGAATATGCCTTGCTTAATGAAGACGATGAAGTTTTTAACAATATATGGATGATTCAAATTGAATACCATTATGGATGTGAAAATCTTGTAAATAAACTAAAAAGCGTTGGGTTTGATGTGAAATATACAAAGCCCAAACAAAGTTATAATTCTTATGCTGAAAATCCAAATATGGAAGTTGGGTATATTTATGCCAAAAGAGCAACTTGAATTTGGTTATTACAGATTAGAATATAACAGAAAAAGTTTCAGAATGGAAAGATTATTCCTCCTTGCAATAATGCAAGAGTGGTGAAGGAATGCATTTTAAACTACAAATTATGATGATTAAATCCTTTGAATTTCGAAAACCCACACTAGAAGGAAATAAATATAAGAACACTTTTGCATTTATCCTGAAAATAACCCCGATTTGTGGTTCTTGAGAATTCAAATCTCCTTTATAGCACTGGAACATTCACCTATTGTTGTAAAAATCCTTCCAAACAGTTTCATTGATGTTCAGGTCATAATGGATAGCAGGGTATAGACCGCGATAGTGTTCCTCACGTGTATAAGCCACCCTCCACTATCACTTACCTGGCACCCTCTCAAACCTATACCCTTTGCATCCTTATGAAATTTTTCTATTGACCATCTATTGCTCCATGCCCTTATCATTTCCTCAACGGAAAGATCGTCTGATACTATGAATTTCTTCCTTTTATTCTCAGGATTATACAGAACATTAAGGTTGACTTGTTCACCATTGGAAAGAAATACTGAAAACGGAACATATATGATATGTTAAACACAGAAATTATGATGTTTCTGTTGGAGAGATTATAGTAGCGTATAACTGCATTATTATGGCCAATAAAATTACAGGAAGAGCAGGGAGGAAGATAATGTATATCGTGAGTTGACGTATGTTTGGACATGCTATTTCTCTCCTATGAAAAACCTATACTTAACCTTATTTTATGCCTCCCCGGTATATTAAATTTGCTGAATCGCCATGCACTTGGGGATTTTTAGCAAGTTTATTCATGTTGTTTATCTTCTTCAGTGATAGTTCTTCAAGCCTCTTGAAGTATAATTCATCAGGATTGGCTGTTTCCTTTCTTTCCTTTTCAATGTATCTTGTATTGTTCTTTAGCATTGCATAAATTGTTTCTGCCAATATCCTTGCTATTGCTATTATCGACCTCTTCTTTCCCAATCTTCTTACTATGCTCAGATACTTTGATTTAAACTTCTTTGTAAACTTGATCAGTGAATGTACTGTTTCAACTAAAAAGAATCTCAATAATGATGGACCATGCTTTGTTATATGGCCCTTGACTATTTTAGTTCCAGATGAATGCTCACTGGGTATCAATCCAGTATAGGAAGCAAACTTAAGTTTATTCTCAAATCTATTTATTGTTCCTATTTCTGATAGTATACCTGCTGCTGTGTAGAAGTTTATTCCAGGAATTGTCATAAACAATTTTATGTCATCACTGTTGTTTGCTCTTGATGATATTTCTGTTTCTATTTCCTTTTCTCTTTCCTTAATAGATGATATATCACTTAATAATGATCTTAAAACTATTCTATCGGAATAATTGAGATTATTGTAATTATTTTCTATTTCCTTCAATCCCTTCTTTCCAAAAGGGTCTGTGGCTTTTATTATTATTCCATAGGATGTTAACAGTGCATGCACCTTATTCTTCTTCAGTGTTATCTCCTCCCGCAGGGAATGCCTGTACCTTACTAAAGGTCTTATATTCTCTATCTCCTCTGATGGGATGTATATCTCCTTCATTCCTCCCTTCCTGAATACATCTACAAACTGGAATTAATCCTCTTTATCTGTCTTCTTGTAATTGTTAGCTATTTCAGGTACTTTAGAAGGATCAATTAAATGTATTTTATAACCTAAAATTGATAACTCCATGCTGAGATATTTACCAGACGTTGAAGATTCTATTACAACATCATGATCCTTGTAATTAAATAAAAAACTCATTGACCATCTCTATATCATTTTCCATATTCCTCTGGACAATAATATTGCCATTATCCTCCATTACCGTAGCATATAGGGAACGTTTATGTAGAGCCAAACCGATTACCATTTAATCACCTCCCAGTGATTCTGTGGGATTTAGAATCGTAGACTCGACAAACTCCTATTCGTCTTATTAGATATTAATGAGGTATGAAATCGAGTCGAAGGGCGGCTATTCTGACTAACAGCCTCGAAGATCAAGTTACAAAACAACCTCCCCCGATTCTCACAGCTACATCGTCATATAGCTGAGGCTAAATAAGGTTTTTCATGATATCTAATTTACTGAAATTATGATTTGATCCCATTTAAAGTCAATAGTTGGGATAATCTTAAACTTTTTTTTCAGCTTGCATATATATGTTATATCAGCATAGATATAAGATTATTTTTACGAACCAGACTCTATACAGGTGCTGTACAATATTATGTGTTAATAGCAGGTAATCTAATACAGTGTTTAATATAAAACATCCTTTTCTCCTATTCATTTGTTGCATGAATTGCTATGACAGAATAATTCATGCATTGCGTGTCCTTAATTTACTGTTTTTTTATTGTGGTCATCAATTGTGGTTAATAATAATATTCCACTTTTCTAATAATTATCTAAAAATCCTCAATTGCAACATTATAGCTTTCAAAATAGTTGTTTCTATGATTGATGAAACCTTCAACTTTAGTGTTGGTGATTTAATCGTAACGTATATATGCTAATGTATAATTAATTGTTGATGAAAGGTATTATTCTGCATGGAGGTCAGGGTACAAGATTAAGACCATTGACACATACTGGCCCCAAACAATTAATAAACATTGCTGGAAAGCCTGTTTCTCAGTGGGCTATTGAAAAGTTAAAAAATATGGGAATTCATGATATTGCTATTGTTCTTGGTGAAAACCATCCAGAGAAGGTAATAAAATATTATGGTGACGGTTCTTCATTGGGATTAAGTATAACATATGTTTACCAAGGTAAGGCAAGGGGAATTGCTGAAGCGATATACAGATGTAGGGGCTTTATACAAAATGATGATTTCATAGTCTATCTCGGCGATAACGTTGTATTAGAAGATTTGAAAGATATGGTAAAGAAAGATTATGATGCGTCAATACTTCTAGCAAAGATTGATGATCCAAGAGCTTTCGGCGTTGCTCTTATTGAAAATGCGATGGTGGTCAAACTTATAGAAAAACCAAAAGAAATGATTTCCAATCTTGCATTAGTGGGCGTATACTATTTCAAACCTTCAATCTTTAATTATATAGGCAAATTAAAACCTAGTCATAGAGCTGAATTGGAAATAACAGAGGCTATTCAATCGTTAATTGACAATGGTAAAAGAATTGGATTTTCCATAATAGATGGATGGTGGAAGGATACCGGTAATCCATCTGACCTTCTTGAGGCAAATATGAAATTTTTGGATTATTTCGGCTACAATTCAAATCATGGGGTGGTGGATAACTCAAAGCTTTTAGGAAGAGTATTTTTAGGCAATGCCTCAACAGTTAAGAATTCTACTATTATTGGCCCGGCTTATATTGGAGATAGCGTCATGATAGAGAATTCAAAAATAGAACCGTATACGAGTATAGGAAACGGAACAAAAATTATGAATTCTAATATTAGCTTTTCATTGATACTCGAGAACTCGTATATAGAAAATATTACACTGACAGAAACAATAATGGGCGACAACTCAAAAGCTATAGGGGAGGGAGGCAATAATAAGTTTAAACTAGTAATAGGTGAAAATTCAACGGTTATGAAAGGTGTTTAAATGAAAGTTTTAGTTATAGGAATGGATGGTCAGTTAGGTTCAGAATTGATGAATCTATTTGACGATGTAGTAGGCACTACAAGAAGGAACTCCAGCGGGATTCAACTAGATATTGTAAACGGAACTGCCGTGGAGGATGCAATACTAAAAAATTATCCTGATGTTGTCATAAATGCTGCTGCCTTTACGAACGTTGATAAAGGAGAAAATGACAAGGAGAATTCATATATGGTTAATGCCGAGGCCGTTAGGCATATAGTTAGGGCGACCTCTGTAATAGGTGCGTATTTAATACATGTTTCAACTGATTATGTTTTCGACGGTACAAAAGGGAATTACAGAGAGGACGATATACCTAATCCAATAAATTATTACGGATTGTCAAAACTTATGGGAGATGCCTATGCACTCTCATACGATGATACTATTGTAGTAAGAACTTCAGGCGTCTTCGGCAAAAAATCCAATTTCCCGCTTTTCGTTGCAAAAACATTAATGGAAAATAAAACTGTTTATGCAATAGATTCCTATTATTCACCCATAAGCGCTAAAAGGCTTGCCATTTCAATAAAAAATATCGTATCAAAAAGGTACTACGGCATATTGAATATTGCTGGAAGCAGGACATCCAGATATGATCTTGCCCAACGTATCAAAGAGTTACTTGACATCAGAACTGGAAAAATCGAGCTTGTCAATACAATACCTAGCTTTGTGGCAAAAAGGCCTTATGACTCGTCTCTCGACCTGACAAAAATAAAGGCAATGACTTCTGTGGATGTGGAAGAAATAGATAAAGATATACTTGATATGGCAAATCAGCTTTAATCTAAAAAATTATAAGATAATTTTTGATTTCAGATTGGAAAATCTCTCCAATTCGGTTTCATACTCTAAAAGCCTTTTATAATAATCCACTGTATGCATCTGTGGAATATCCTGAAGACCGTCCTTACACTCATTTATGATTTCGTCAATACCGAAGTTTAAATCGTACTTTGTCTCAAAATTTAACAATTCCTTTGCAAGATCAAAATTTACCTTGTAAGACCTGTTGTCAGGGTCCCCATAAAGTTCTACTTCCGTATTATTGCCTAGCTTCTTTTTTATGGCATCTGCGACATCTTTGATCTGAAGGTTAAGCGAACTGCTTCCTACGTTTATCGATTTCCCGCCGACCTCATCATTATCTGATTCTATTGTAGCGATCAATGCTCTGGACACATCTTTAACATGAATAAAAGGTCTGTACTGTAATCCATCTCTCATCATCTTTATAATACCGTTCTTATAGCCGTAAAAAGTCATTGCATTTATGACTAAATCCAATCTGAACCTTGGAGAGTATCCAAAGACCGTTGCAAATCTCAATGCTGTGCTCCTGAAATTTTTATCATTCAAAGCAGTGTTGTCTTTCTCTACAGCAACATTTGCTTCAGCATATGTTGTAAGAGGATTTACAGGGGTTTTTTCTGTGCAAATTTCATCCTTGAAACCATAAACTGAGCACGAAGATGCAACAACATATCTTGATGTTCCAATTTTTTTTGCCAGTCTCGCTATTCTTAATCTGCCGACGTAATTGATGTCCCATGTGGACATTGTATTCAAGTTTCCGGCGGGATCATTTGATAAAGCCGCCAAATCAATTATTGCATCAAAGCCTTTCAAAAGTTCGGGATCGCATGTCCTGATATCGTCCCTCAGAATATTGACCTCACTGCCGTAATCATCCGCTGGATTTGAATAATCTATAAATCCACGATCTATTACTGTTGTTTCATGCCCTTTTTTTATCAAATCTGGAATCAAAATCCTACCAATATACCCAGTACCACCTGTAACCAAAACTTTCATTTAACTCTATGTTTCATTACAGTAAAATATATAAATTATTTGAATTCTGAGAGCCTTGACCAAGATTTGTCTTTTTCCGATAGTTCTGTAGGTTTCTCCGGCCACTGGACTTTGATATCTGGATCATTCCATATCACACCGCTCTCACTTTCCTTGTTATATTCAGAAGTTGTTTTATATAGCACTATGGAATCTTCAAGAGCCTGGAAGCCATGGGCGAAACCTTCCGGTATCCATAGCATTTCCATATTTTCACCACTTAATATCGCGGAAATATATTGCCCGTATGTTTTAGAATTTTGCCTTAGGTCTACACCAACGTCAAATATCTTTCCTTTTACAACTCTTACTAGCTTACCTTGGGCATATGGTTTTTTCTGAAAATGAAGCCCTCTTAATGTACCTTTTACTGAAAACGATTGGTTGTCCTGCCTTAGATTCACACTTAATCCGGCAGATTGAAAGTCACTGCTTTTATACGTCTCAGCAAAGTATCCTCTGCCATCTCCGAACGCTTTTGGTTTAATTTTATATACACCTTTTATTTCTAATTCCACAAATTCAAATGGCATTTATATTCACCAATAGTGTATCTTTCTGTTGATTAAAAAAATTTGCTATTCTATTTATATAACGGATATGGAATCATAATATGATAATGTAAGTATGTTACTGTAAATTTAAAATGACTCTTTGCAATATCAAAATGAGGTAAACAAAATGATAAAGACAAAGAGTCAATTAATAAGTGTAGAAGAATTAATAAAGCTTTTCATGGATGACAGGATAGAAGGAAAGAAAGAGTTCATTACATGGTTTTTAAACAATGTAATGGATGAGGAAGCCATTGAACAGTTAAAAGCAGGAAGATATGAGAGGAATGATAATAGAGCAGGTTACAGGAATGGCTATAAGAAGAGGAGATTAAAGACTGTGGATGGAGAACTGATCCTGGATAAGCCTGATATAAGATCAGGGTCATTCACTACAACAGTATTTGATAAATACTCAACAGTGGAGAAGGCTTTAGAATCAGTAATAGTGGAATCCTATATCAAGGGTGTATCAACAAGATCAGTAAACAATATAATAAGCAATCTTGGAGTGAAGGTATCACCAGAGTATGTATCATCACTGAATAAGGAACTGGATGCTAAGGTAAAGGAATTCCTGGAAACAAGGATAGATGATAAGATAGTATATTTATACATAGATGCTGCTTACTTCAAGATAAGGGAGAATGGTAAATACAAATCAATGGCATTATATGTATCAATAGGTGTAAACAGCAGGGGTATAAGGCAGATCATATCCATGGACATATACAGTTCAGAGGATGAAATGTGATGTTGGATAGTGAATGTTAAACAAAAATCTTTCCATTTCATGAGACATTTATCATCGACCTCCTATAATAATTGCTCTTTCTTCTTCTATAGCCATCCTTCAAGTTCTTTAAAAATCCTCTATAATATTCCCTGAATTTACTGTCACTGTTCCATTTATCAAGGAACTGTAAAGGTGAATAATAATCCAGGGTAGAATGCGGCCTTATGTTATTGTAATCATTGAATGCATTCTCTATGATTATTTTTCCCTCATTGAAATTATTGATTTCATTGATCCAGATATAATCGGTTTTAATTGAATTGTGGAATGATTCAATATCACCATTCTCCTCAGGTGTTTCCTTTTCTATGTATTCATGTTTGATATTCATTGTTTTAAGATACTCATTGAACTCTTTTGAAATATACTGGGGTCCATTGTCTGTCCTTAATGTAATATTATCCGGTATATTTCCGTTGAACTTCCTTATTATTGCATCATCTACTGCATTTATTGCATCCCTAGCAGTGCATGATGTATTGTAATTATAGCCATACCATTCCTTTGAGAATACATCCTTTATGCACATTAAATATGTCATTCCATTACTGGTAGGTATATACGTAATATCGGTTTCTATTAACATCCCAGGCTTATCTGCTCTTAGTAATTTCAATTCCTTTTTATTTTTATGGTTATGCAGTGGCAGTGTCAGATTGTTGCTCTTCATTATCCTGTATACTGTCTTCCTGGCTATCCTTATTCCTGAATTCCTCAACAGTGCCCATATCCTGTTATAGCCATATGTTATTCTTTCCCTGCACAGTTCTATTATTTTATTCACTATGCTGCCGTCTATCCTGGTTAAATATCTTCTATCTTCTATGTTTTCATGCTTTTTCCTGTAATAATACGTAATTCTGTTTATACCGGAATAATAACATGCATTGCTTATTTTTATTCCATTATCATTCATTTGAGCCACTGAACTCACCTTTTCCTCCTCCCTCCAAGAACTGTTCCCTCCACTCATAGAAGAGCTATACTGCTATTCCATGCTCCCTGCATATTGCTGCTATTGTAATATTGGGATTCTGGAATGACTCCA
>JAKAAK010000228.1 GCA_021797025.1 Thermoplasmata archaeon | reverse complement strand
TGGAACTCAGACACTGTAAAAATACCTGTAAAAGGCCATGAACTCGTAATTATAAGCAAAACCCTTGGTGGAATTATAAATCTGGATGGAAAATTATACGTTCGTGGTAAAGGAAAAGGCATATTTTTCGGTTTTCATAAAGAACAGATACAAAAAATTGAGGAATATGCCACAGATCTGGGCATACCTCCAAAAAAACATAAAAAAATTTAGAATAATCCTTTCTTAAATTTCTGGTCTACTTCTATTGCCTGGATATCCCATGTTGGCTTCATTGATTTTGCGGTTTCCATCAGGTGGTCAAGTGTATCAACATCCCATTTGCAGACTGCCTCATTTTCTTTCTGCCCTAGGAATAACTCTTCCAGTTTTAATCCTGCAGGCAATTTCTTTGATTTAGCCATATCCATTATGGTTGTTGCGAACTTCATAACATCTGCTTTCTGCTCATCTTTCCATTTATGTATAACAATTACTTCTGTCATAACATTATATAGTCAAATTGTCTATTTAAATCTTCCTTAAAATATTTTTAATTTTTTCTTGTAATGAAGATTTGCTAGGATTAAAAATATTTATTTAGTATTGTTAATTGTTAGTAGATTGCTTTGGTACTCAATTTAATTATTGCTGAAAAAATGGATGCCGGGAGAAGAATATCATACATACTTTCTGATAAAACCTCCAAGCAAAAAAAGGTCAAAAATATTAGCTACATAGAATTTGAGAGAAATAATGAACAAAATATAATGGTTTCACTGAGCGGGCATATACTGGGAGCCGATTTTCCTGAAGAATTCAAAGACTGGACAAAATCAGACCTTGACAGGCTCATAGATTCGAATATAATATACAAGGTCACGAACCAGAGGGCACATGCAGCGCTGGAGTCATTTTCTGGAATAGATAACATAATAATTGCAACCGATTATGATCGTGAAGGGGAACTCATAGGTGTGGAGGCCCTGAAGTTCATAGAGCCAAGCTACAAAAAAATTAAAAGAGCCAAATTCAGCGCACTGACATCACAGGAGGTAAAGGATGCCTTCGATAATTTACTCGAAGTAAACTATGGACTGGCTGATTCGGCAAAGGCCAGAGAAGAAATAGACCTGCTCTGGGGAGCCGTCCTCACAAGATTTTTTTCTGTTACAAGCAACCGCCTCTGGAAGGACTTTATCTCGGTAGGTCGTGTACAGACGCCGACACTTGCCATTCTAGTAAACCGCGAGGAGGAGATTACGAACTTTGTTCCGGAAAAATACTTTGTTATAACAGTTACTTTCAATAAAGGCCTAGATTTCCAGGGCACATATGAGGAAAACATAAAGGATGAAGATCAGGCAAATAAAATATTCAATGCTATAAATGGTAAAAATGGAACTGTAAGTTCATATAAAAGCGAAAAGAAAGAGGTATACAGGCCACCACCCTTCAGCACAACAGACTTTTTGAGGGAGGCATCCAGAATAGGGGTCAGCCCGTCAAATGCCATGAAAATTGCTGAAAAGCTATATATGAGCGGGCTTATAAGCTATCCAAGGACGGATAACACTGTTTATCAGCGGTCCATCCCGTTGAAGAGCATTGCCAAAAAATTTGAAGGTACAGATTTTGATCAGGAGGCAAAGATGGTTCTTTCACAGGAGAAGATATATCCATCAAGAGGAAAAGTTGAAACCACTGACCATCCCCCCATATACCCTGTATCATACCCGAAGAAGCCTCTTACAGGGGCATATAAAAATGTATATGAACTAATAGTAAGACGGTTCCTTTCCACACTTTATAAGAATGCGTTGATTGAAAAATCCGAGGCAGAAATTGATATTGAAGGCTATAATTTCAAATCTTCCGGTGAAAAAATCCTTGATAATGGCTGGTTTGACATATATAAATACAGGAAGCTGAGGGAGACAACCCTCCCAGAATTAATTACAGGAGAAAATGTCAGGGGGAAGAAATGGGACATGGAGGAAAAATATACGGAGCCGCCCAAAAGATATGATGTGGCATCTCTCCTGAAAATCATGGAATCCCTTAATCTGGGAACAAAGAGCACAAGACATGATATCATACAGAAACTGAACGATAGAAATTTTGCAACTGGAAATCCATTGAAGCCCACTCCTCTGGGTATAGGCTTCATAAAATCCATAACCGTCATAGATTCGGATATCGCCAGGCCCGATATGACATCATCACTGGAAATAGAAATGGATAAAATAGCCGACAACAAAAAGAGGCTGGATGAAGTGGTAAATGAATCAAGGCAGATGCTGCATGATGCATTAAAGGCATTCAGGGTAAACCGTGATGAAATCAAGGAAACTATTACATCTTACGCCAACAAGGGTGATGTAATCGGTAAATGCCCGCTGGATGGAGGAGAAATATCCCTGATAAAATACAGGAATTTTTACAAAATTAAATGCTCCAATGAGAATTGCAGGATAAATTACAGCATCAGTGCCACCGGGCTGATACAGATGACTGATAAAAAATGTGATGTATGCTCGCTGCCTATCATAAAAATAATCCGTAAAGGGCAGTCTCCAGAGTATAGATGCATAGACCCTAAATGTGAGTATAACCAGAATAAACTTACCGTTGGAAAATGTCCATCAGACGGGGGCGATCTTATTATCCGGCAGTCAAGGTACGGAAAAAGATTTCTTGGATGCTCAAATTATCCGAAATGTACAGTTACATATCCACTTCCACAGAAAGGCATAATAATGAGTACAGGAGAAATTTGCCAGTACTGCGGTGCGCCCCTTCTGATAATGGTGAATGGGAAACGCAAATGGAAGTTTTGCCCAAATATGAAATGTGAATACAATAAAAAAAATAAAAGTGAGAACAGTGAATCAAAAAATAAACAGTGAACTATTCGGAATTATCCTGTTCCTTGTATCTGCATTATTTGCAATTTACATATCATCTAATCTCTATAGTGTTCCTGGTATAGCAAACGAATCAAGTGGCATATCATATTTATTCATTCTATATTACATAATTTTTATTGTTATATTCACTGTGGCAGCGCTTTACATTATTAAGAAACATGCAGGCATTATGAAAATAATATTTCTTATACTCATCCTTTACATGATATTCCTTGTATCATCCATAGTTGCCTCCATTGTAGCTGTAAATTACACAGAATATTACCTTATAATCGGAATAATCACGGTATTTTTTGGATACATGCTTATATTCCGGAATGAATGGTACGTAACGGACGCAGCTGGCGTGATTATGATATCTGGTGCAGCCGGATTGCTGGGAATTCTCCTGAAACCGGATATTGCAATAACCCTTCTTGTTGTATTTGCTGTTTACGACTACATTTCCGTGTATAAAACAAAGCATATGGTAACACTTGCAAAGGCGGCAGTAGATAATCAGTTTCCCCTGATGTTCATGCTGCCATCATCAAAAAATCTCAAAATGAAGGAACTTACATTCGAAAACAGGGGAGATCAGGCAATTATAATGCTCGGATTTGGTGACATGGCAATACCCGAGATACTCATAGTCTCCTCATTCATTTACAATCCTTTACACTCCTTCCTATTTGCTGCTCTCACTCTTGCAGGAGCAATAGGTGCACTAATATTCCTGTTTTTCTTCAACAGGGGGAAACCGGCACCCGGTCTGCCATTCATCAACACAGGTGCCATTCTGGGATTCTTGGTGGCGCTCTCCATTACAGTGATTTAATGGAGAAAAACCCGTTTTCCCGTGAAGTATAATGGTATCTTGTATTCATTGCAGCGTTTGATGACATCCTCATCACGTATTGATCCTCCTGGCTGGATTATTCCGTCAATGCCATGTTTATAGCATTCTATTACAGAATCGTCGAAAGGTATGAAAGCGTCCGATGCAAGCACAGACCCCTTAACATTTTCCCCTCCCCTTTCTATGGCAATTCTTAAGGATTCTATTCTGGATGTCTGTCCTGCACCGATGCCAACTGTCGTCCTGTTTTTCGCAAGCACCATGGCATTGCTTTTAGTATGGGCGACAACTTTCCAGGCAAACTCCAGATCCTTATACTTATTTTCATTCGCCTCCGTGTCGGATTTCAGTTCCAGCTTTTCATATTCCCATTTCAACCTGTCCTGAAGAAGTACGCCTCCGGATACCGATGACACTGCCTTTTCCGGGTCTCTTTCCATAGAGCATTTGAGTATTCTCATATTCTTCTTCTTTTTTAACAGGTCCAGTGCCTCACTGTCGAAATCCGGGGCTATGAGCACCTCAATGAATTTTTTCTGCATTTCCCTGGCCGTTTCCACATCGAGCTTCCTGTTAAGTGCCACAACAAACCCGTAGGCTGATTCTGGATCGGCATTGTAGGAATTTATGAAAGCTTCCTTGAGGGTATCTGCACTTGATACGCCTGATGGTGTTCTGTGCTTTACGATAACAGATGTGATATCTTCAAAGTCCTGTACCGTTTCCAGTGCTGCATTTGCGTCCAGTATATTATTATATGACAACTCCTTGCCGCTGATCTGTACAGCGTTGGGTATTCCATAAATTTCATCGGTCTTGAACATATATGCTTCCTGGTCCGGGTTCTCTCCATATCTCAGGTCAGTACGTCCGTATCCGTGTATAAACAGGTCCTCGGGCTGGCTTTCGTTCAGCCTTCTGTACAGTCTGTTGTAAATCTGTACATCATAATCTGCAGACCGTGAAAATGCACGCAATGCAAGCATTTCCCTGGTTTTCATGTCAACCTCCTTGGATTTTTTAAGGCAGGTTTTTA
>JAKAAK010000227.1 GCA_021797025.1 Thermoplasmata archaeon | reverse complement strand
AAATACACTGGAAGATGCACTTGAGTACATTATGGCAGGAGCATCGGCTGTTCAGATAGGTTCAGCCATATCTACCCGGGGAATTTCTATATTCAGGGAACTATCAAATGACTTGTCAAGGTACATGAAAACAAATTCTCTTAGAAGCATCAAGGAACTTGTGGGGGTGGCAATAAGATGAGATACTTCGTTGTTTCAGAGAATATAAAGGAAGCAGAAAATGTGAATACACTGATATTCAATGATGACATTAATATTATTCCAGGTCAGTTTATAATGGCATGGGTCCCTGGTGTAAATCAAATTCCTCTTTCATTTTCATCGGTTAGAAATCCGAAAAGCATAACAGTAAAGATTTATGGTGAAGCGTCGGCAAAACTTGCAAATCTGAAACCCGGAGAGAAAATTTTTTATGAAGGACCATACGGAAATGGCTTTAATATAGTTAAAGGAAAAAAACTCGTTATAGGTGCAGGCAGCGGAATAGCTCCCCTTATACCTCTATTAGATTCTGATACAACAGGCATCATATCTGGAAAATCATCTGGAGATATTATTCTATCATCCAAATTCAATCCCAGAACTTTAAAAATTGTCACAGATGATGGATCAGCAGGGGAAAAAGGGTTTGTCACAGAGGCATTGAAGAAGATGAACATTGATGATTTCGAGATGATCTATGTTTGCGGCCCAGAAATTATGCTGAAATCCGTATTCGATTATGTAAAAAATAAGGTAGTAAATTGCCAGTTCTCACTGGAGAGGTCCATGAAGTGCGGGATTGGTATCTGTGATTCATGCTCCATTAATGGCTATCAGGTGTGCCGTGATGGACCAGTTTTTACCCTTGGCCAGCTTAAAAGTATGGACGAGTTCGGCAGAACCAAACTTTCATATTCAGGAAAACGCATTTTCTTTTAGAAACTGTTTAATATAATACAGATATTGCAATTTATGGTTGATGGAGGCATAGAGGAAAAGTGCGTTTTTAACCGATCGGGAGATTGTTATTTCCTTGAATCGCAGGTGGAAAAATGCCATCTGTGCTTCAATTTTAAAACGTTCACGATGGTCGGTAAAAAAAGAAAGTTATATTATAACATTTTTGACTATTTAAATGAAAGTGGACTGGGTGATACTCTTTTTCCCAGGGATAACTCTGAACAGGATTCCCTCAAAAATTTATAATAAGTATTATATTGTAATGTGATATTGAATTAAAATGTCTTCCAATACAGACCACTTTGCAAATAAGAGAACGTTTCTTGCTTGGATGAGAACAGGCATATCGCTAATGGGATTCGGGTTTGTGATCGCTAAGTTTGTTATATTTCTCCACGCTCTCGAGGGAAAAGTTACGTCCTCCTTCAGTGATTCCCTGATAGCGGGGGAAGTAATGATTGTAGTCGGAATGATAACTATTGCATATGGATATATTGAATATATTACAAATGAGAAGGACCTTGATAATAATAAATATTATTCCAGAAAAACTGAACTGTTTTTATTCACTGCAATAATCATAGGTATGGCAATCCTATTATTGCTCTTTATTATATAAAAAATTATTATTTAAAAAGTAAATCTATTTCTTCGGCTGTCCCCTGAGAACTATTTCTCTGAGTTCTCTGCCTACCTGCTCCTCGAGAGAGTTGTCAAGATCATCCATAAGTGATTTGAGCTTCTTGGACCCCTCATCATACTCCTCGATCCATTCGTCTGCGAATTTCCCGCTCTGGATTCTCTGGGCCTTTTCTTTCATTCTCTTTTTTACATCTTCATTGATCACGTAGGGGCCAACTGTCAACCCGCCATACTTCGCAGTATCTGATACAGCCCGCATCATGCCCGATATCCCATTTTCGTAAATCTGATCGGTTATGAGCTTCATTTCGTTGATGGCTTCAAAATAAGCCATTTCAGGTCTGTAACCCAATTCAACTATTGTCTGGAAAGCAGCTCTGAGCATTGCTGTCAATCCGCCCACCAGATCCAGTTGCTCGCCCATAAGATCTGTTTCCGTTTCTTCCTTGAAAGATGTTTCCAGCACACCGGCTTTTGTTGCACCCAGTGCCTTTGCTATTGCCAGGGACTTATTCAATGCCTGGCCAGAATGATCCTGGTGTACACCAACAAGAACAGGAACGCCTCCACCCTTGACAAAAAATTCCCTGACAGAGGGCCCCGGAGCCTTTGGCGCAGCCATATACACGTCAACATATTCAGGTGGCTGGATCAGCTTATAATGTATATTGAATCCATGGGCAAATACCAGATCCATTCCTTCTTTCAGAACAGGCTTGACCTTTTCATTGTATATCTTTCTCTGAACCATATCAGGAACCAGGAATATAACTATATCCGCATCCTTCAATGCCTCCTCAGTTTTAACCGGTTTTACTCCATCGTCCAATGCTTTTTTCCAGGAATTTCCCTCTCTTTCGAGCCCGAGTTGCACATTGAGCCCGGAATCAAGTAAATTGAGAACCCATGCCCTACCCTGGCTTCCATAACCTAAAACAGCGATCTTCTTATCCTTAACATATTTCAAATCAGCATCCTTATCAGTATAAACCTTTCCTAATATCTTACTCACTTATAACACCCCATTCATATTTCTTCATTTTATTGTATTTAATTTCAAATTCTTTGTAGCTGGCTCCTTCAAGCTCTTCAACAAAATCGATATCCACCATTTTGCTGAGAGTTATTACAGATAGATCCAGGTTACCCAGGCCGCTTCCATCGTATATTGACATATAGACGGTGCATTTTCCATCTTCCTCTACCTTCATGTTCATCCACTTTATATCCAGCCAGAATCTCCTGAAAGTTGCTGCGATTCTTTCCAGAAGACCCGGGTCCCTGTAATAGGCTTCAATTTTTATTGTTTTTTCTTGGGTCACTTACTATCATCTCCCTTAATTTTCCTCCCGGTGGAAGTGTGGGAAGTGCGAGCTCCTCCTTGTCCACAGGGACTCTTATCACTGACGGCACATTTTCCTTTATGGCAGTTCTCATATATTCCATTATATCTGAGTAGTCATGGGCTTCAAAGGCATCTGCCCCGAAGGATTCCGCATATTTCAGGATATTCGGGGAATTTCCATAATCAACACCTACTATTCTTTTATTCTGGAACATGTCCTGAACCTGCCTTACCAGACCAAGCGTTCTATTATCATTCACAACTGCTATTATGGGTATATTCTCATCGACCGCAGTTGCGAGATTGTTTCCTGTCATCATGAATGATCCGTCACCGTCATAATCTACCACAATTTTATCAGGTCTTCCGACTTTGGCACCCATTGCGGCTGGCAGCCCGAATCCCATGGTTCCCATGCCTGTAGATGAGAAGAAAGACCTCGGCTCAAGGTTTTCCCAGTAAGTTTCAGCCCACATCTGGTGCTGGCCCACGCCGGTAGTCATTATTGCATCACGGGGGAGCACTTCTCTCAGGGCTTTCAGTATATGCCACGGCCTCATATGCCCATCATCAGATGGATGTGAAAACTGGGAATAATAATCCTTTAACTCATTTATTCTCCGGTTCCATGCATAATTAGCCTTTTTTCTGCCCATAACTGAAAGTGTATTCAATAGCTCGCCCAGAAGGACTTTGGCATTTCCAGCCATGGAGACATCCGGTTTTATTCCCTTTGAGAAATCTGTGGGGTCGAGATTTATCGACATGAATATTTTCTTTGTATCTTTCATTTCATCATAGGATGTGAAAGTTCTGTCACTGAATCTGGCACCCACGGCAAGCAGTAGATCTGATTCCAGTGCAGCCATGCTTGCCTCGGCCCTGCCATAGTAGCCCATTGCCCCGACATAAAGCGGATAATCAGCCGGTATGGCTGATTTCCCGGGAAGGGTTGATACAATAGGGCATCCCAGAAATTCTGACAGTTTAAGTACCTCATCCGTGGCATTAGCCCAGGCAACGCCAGTGCCAACCAGTATGACGGGTTTCTCGGCTTTCATCAGATTGAGGGCCATCTGATTTACGAGGTCCCTGTTTACAACAGTTTTAAATGGTTTATAGTGGACCTTTGCCTCTTCGGGATAATGCACATTTTCTATATCCTCCATCTGAACATCCCTCGGTATGTCCACTACTACCGGGCCTGGCCTTCCCGTTGAAGCTATATAAAATGCATTCTTAACCCATAGAGGTATTTCCTCTATGGTCTTCACCTCAACAGCATATTTAGTAACCGGGAACGATACACCCAGTGTGTCGGATTCCTGGAAAGAAAGTTTGCCCATGGCATTCCTATTGACGGCACCTGTTATGGCTACAACAGGTGAAGAATCCTGATATGCAGTAATCAATCCGGTTACTATATTTGTAACACCTGGACCGGCTGTTGCTGTAAGAACACCTGGTCTTCCTGTAGCCCTCGCATAACCATCCGCTGCATGTGCAGCTCCCTGTTCATGTCTCATCAGTATATGCCTGAGTTCCCCGGATTCTACATCCTCAATGAATGAATCATATAAGGGCATATTGTAAAGCCCGGGTATACCGAAGAGATCCTTCACACCTTCTCTTTTCATAGATTTAACAAGTAATTCAGAACCTTTCATTTAAAACACCCTCATAAAACTTAAAACTCACTGACATGCTATTCCAAAAACTATTTCCAAAAAATTCGCCACAGATGTTAGATAAACCTGTTCATACTCTTCAAATTTGTCACCTTTTTCCTGCAACAATTAATCATGAATCAATGCTAGTGTGTTTCACACATATCTTTTTAATTCCACCAATTATAGCAGGTAATATTGGCTATGGATTTATACTATTTAGCTTTTGTGCT
>JAKAAK010000226.1 GCA_021797025.1 Thermoplasmata archaeon | reverse complement strand
GAATCCTCTGCATCCACTGAAATTAATTTTAATGCAGCATTATAACAATCACCATACCCTGTTACAGGTCCCTCTATTCCTGCTTTTATACCGTAATCGTTATCCCTGTCCACATTCAGTATCAGAGTTGTCATGTTTGATGATTAATATAGGAAATGTAACTATATAAGTTTTATCAATTACTTGATATAAAATAGCCGGTTATTTAATATGATTCCGCCTATGGAAAATGAAGACTATTTTACTATAAAATATCCGGCGCTTTTTTGCCTGGCAACTCTTTTTACCATTTTTTTATCCATCAATTCTTTAAGGCCTGCGTTTATAAGTCCTTTACCCAGAGACACTTTCTTCATTATATCATCCGCTGTTTTCAGTTTCCCCTCGGAAACAGCACCCATGGCCTTTAATGAATCGTATATCTTTTCTGCATTGCCTGATAAATCTGACACTTCAGTCACCTTATAGTATATTTTATATAAATATATAAATATAATTAAATCAATAATTAGAAATAAAATTGGATAAAAAAATATACAGTAATTGCATATACAGCTTATGCTTAATTTCTATATGCTATCCTCGGGAAGCAGGGGAAACTCCACTATTATATGGGATGAGAATGATCTGATCATAATAGACTGTGGCATCAGCCTCAAGAAATTTCAGGAAAAAACATCAGAACTTGGAATAGAGAACTTGGAAAAATCTATGTTTATAAGCCATGAGCATTCAGATCATTCTTCCGGGGTACGGGCTGTATCACGGAAATTGCAAACAGATGTATATTCCAGGGGTAAAACTCTTGAAAAAATGCGCCTCGAGAAGGGATATAGTATACGCGGCGAGGTAGCAATAGGAAACTTTACGGTAATGCCGGTTTCCGTTAATCATGATGCTGTGGACCCGGTAGTATATATAATAAGTAATAGAGGGATAAAAATATCTGTGATTTCCGATCTGGGAATAATAAGCCAGGAACTTCTGGATGCAATGCAGGGATCTGATATAATGGCTATTGAGGCCAATCATGATCCGGAAATGTTAAGAACCGGACCGTATACTGAAATGCTCAAAATGAGGATAAGAAGTGAGCACGGGCATCTTTCAAATGAACAGTCAGCGGAAGCCATATACGCCTCTGCATCGGATAATACCAGAATCGTACTTACCCATCTCAGTGAAAAAAATAATACTCCGGATATTGCAATGGAAACGGTTAAAGCGTATCTTTCCAACAGAAATAAAAGATATGCATCCATGGAGACTGCGTCACAGGATTTCGGCAGCACACTTTACAGACTGTAGGACCTCTAAACAAATTGGATTATACCAAAGTTTTTGTATGGTTTATATATATTCGTGACATGGAGGATTACGATCTTGTTATAGTAGGAGCAGGTCCAACCGGACTGTTTGCCACGTTTCTTGCAGGTCTCAGAGATATTAAAAGCGTAACACTGGAAGCCCTTGATTACACAGGGGGACAGATACCTGAACTTTATCCGGAAAAGATGGTGTATGATGTCCAGGGTATACCTAGGATAAACGCCATGGAGCTAAGGGATAAAATGTATGAACAGGCAAAATTATTTGATGGCGAGATAAAATTGAGCAGTAAGGTGACTGATATAATACCTGGTAAGGATAAATTTACCGTAGAGGTAAACGGTGAAAAGGCATACACATGCAAGGCTGTGCTTGTATGCACCGGTATAGGCGATTTCACACCAAGAAAGATAGGGTGTTCTGGAGAAGAGGAATTTAAGGGTCGCGGTGTGGAATATACTGTAAAGGATATAAACAGATTCAAGAATCAGGTGGTTGCCATAGTCGGTGGGGGAGATTCAGCCCTTGACTACGCAAGCGAGCTCGCCGGGACAGCAAAGAAGGTCTATGTCATTCACCATAGCGAAAAGTTCAAGGCGGCTGAAAAAACCCTTGACAGTGTAATGAATAACAAGGAGATATCACTTATGATGAACAGCTCGGTAACTGAGATATCAGGTGATAATAAGGTTAGAAGCATATCCATTTCAAATGTGCAGGATAAGAGCACCCAGAAATTAAATATTGATTCACTGATTGTTGCCATAGGGCATGTGGGGAAGGCAAACACATTTAAATCCGTAAATATAGAAATGAGTAAAAATGGTAGGAATGTACTTGTAAATGATGGATTCCAGACTAACATAGATGGAATATTTGCAGTGGGAGATGTGGCAACAATGCCAGGCGAGCCGGTCCATCCGATAATAGCCATAGATGGTGGGAATGCCTATGTTGCCATAAACTTCATAAAGAAATATTTAACACCGAATGCTACAATGTTCGGAGGCCATAGCTCCAGTCTTAATATTTAAATAGATATATAGCGATAAGCTGTGAATGGAAATAGAAGAGGCAATAAAGGAATTAAAGCACCGTGGGGCAGAAAAGATACTGCTTCAGATTCCGGATGGATTAAAACCGGAATCGTTCAATTTATTCAATAGGTTTTCAGAGGAGTTTAAAGTTGTTATTAGCTCGCAGTCATTTTACGGTGCGTGTGACATAGGAAATATGGAAGTTTACCGGGATGTGGACTGTATCGTCCAGTTCGGCCATTCTGAAATTCCAAATATTAAATATACAAAACCTGTTATTTTTATAGAATACTATTACAAGGCTGTAGAATTAGATGATAACGTTTTTTCTGTGCTCCGGGATGATGGAATCAAAGACATAGGCCTTCTTTCGTCTGTACAGTATTATAAAGAAATGCAGTATGTTCAGGAGAAACTGGATAAACTAGGATACAACGTCATAATAGGCAGCGTTGATGGCAGGTTAAAATATCCTGGCCAGGTTCTTGGCTGCAACTTCAGCTCGGCACATTCCATAGCAAACAGGGTTGACGCGTATCTTCTGGTAAGTACTGGCCTCTTTCACGGCATCGGTGCACAGCTGTCCACAGATAAACCTGTCTACATACTGGACCTGAATCAGAAATCCATAAGAAATATACAGCCCGATATTGATAAATTTCTACGAAAAAGATATGCGAGGATGGAGCCAGCATTGGACGCAAAAAAATTTGCCATTATTATTGATACAAAAATTGGCCAGTACAGGAAAAAACTGGCATACAGCATTTACAGCAAGGTAAAGGACATGGGAAAGGAAGCAATAATAGTGACTGCAGACAATATAAATCCGATGGATGTAGAGAATATGATGTGCGATGCTGCTGTGTTTACCGGCTGCCCTAGAGTTTCCATTGATGATGGTGAAAAGTTCAGAATACCAATACTGACACCAATAGAATTCGAACAACTCTTTGGATTTAAAAGCAACGACAGGTATATAATGGACGAGATAGTCGGCGTTGACTCTTATTCTCCAATAAGATAATTGTTTCCATGACCAATAATTTTACAGTAAACGTCAGTGTATTTTTGATAACTTTTATTTAATACCACAGGGCGGTAATTGATATCCCTGGCAACCATAGTACCGTTTTTGCCCTCCTCAGTAACCATAACCTTTTCCTCCCGGCCAAGAAAGTGATCAAGTTTTTTCTCTATCTGTATACGGTGCAGGTCTATTATTTCACGTGACCATCCTTTGAGAAGATTGGAGTTAAGAGGCATTTTACTATAATCTTTTGTATATGGCCTGGGGGAAAACCTGGTAACGTTGATAATATCTGGGCTATAATTTTCAAGGAATTTAAGAGTTTTTTCAAAACCTTCCCTAGAGTCGTTATAATACCCCAGTATAATATCCGTAGCTATTGACATATCCGGAAATGTATCTATAAACTGTCTCAATACTGTTTCAGCTTCCTCTATGGTATATTCCCGATTCATAGCAGTCAACACAGAATTTTCAGCACTCTGCACAGGTATATGAAGAAATTTGAATACTTTCTCTGAATTATACGCAGCGATGAGCTTATCCAGTATGTCATATGCATTCCTGGGCTCAAGCATGCCAACACGGAGATAAAAATTGCGATCAATTGATACTATATTATTTACAAGATCGGCCAGGTCAGTACCCAAATCTTTCCCATATGCAGCTGTATCCAGTGATGATATCCTGATTTCACGTATATTACGGTCAAGCTCCATGTTTACCTGATTTACTACTTTATCCACTGGCCTTGAAAGCAGTTTCCCCCTAGCTATATGGGATATACAGAAATTGCAACTTCCTGTACAGCCCTGATTTATTGGTATCCCATCATATATATCTGATTTAATTTCTATGTTATCCAGTGCTCCTTCATAAAAACTCCTAAATTCACGGGGTTTTAATATCTCTACATTTTCTGATTCTATGGTATTCCCATTAACAGTAGCAAGGCATCCTAACACCTTCACTTTACCTGGATTCCTGGAAAGGGACGAGATACGTTTTACCATTTTATCCTCTGTATGCTTTATTACAACACATGTTCCTATGATGCTTAAATCTGCATCCTCTGGCTTTTCTACCATCTGGTTGTTTTTATCCTGAAGCAGTTTATTTAAATATAATGATGATTCTGACTTTTGTAAAGTGCATCCGTATGATTCAAAGTAAATTTTCATATGTTTTTTAATTACAATTACGTTAATAACAATTTTTATACATAATTTTTTTATATATTTTTTTTGAATGTGGGGGCAAAATTCAGTTATAGTCATATTAATATAGAATTTCGATATTAATCAATTATATATTTTAAATAAAATGTGAAAAAAGCTATATATTGCTTTAAAATATAATTTTATGACTGAAGAAAATAATTCAAAGAAAACAGATGACAGCAAGAATTATGAATGTGACCTTTCCGTTAGATGGGG
>JAKAAK010000225.1 GCA_021797025.1 Thermoplasmata archaeon | reverse complement strand
AAGAAAAAGAAATAACCGTGAATATAAAGAAATATAATGATAAGGACGGTGCATTCTGGAAGTCCTACAAACTCAAGGCAGATAAATACACGCAGATGACAGAGGTGCTCAGAAGAATAAAATCAGAGCAGGATCCATCTCTGGCATACCGTGCATCCTGCCATATGGCTGTCTGTGGAAGCTGTTCAATGAAGATAAACGGTATTCCATCACTGGCATGCAGGACAATTGCATTGCAGGCAGTCAATGAAAAGAATGAAATAAATGTTGAGAGTATGGATTATTATCCCGGAGTCAGAGACCTCATTACAGATATAGATGGCTTCTACGATAAAATCTACAAGGTAATGCCCAGACTCATAGCAGATGAATCTGTACTTATGGGCGAAAATGAACAGCGAATGACCCCGGAAGATCAGACTGAAGTCTGGAAGTTCCAGGAATGCATATACTGCGGATTATGTGTATCGGCATGCCCGTCCGTAAAAGAGGATGAAAAATTCCTTGGTCCCGCAGCTCACGCCAAGGGATTCAGATTTATTGACGATGTAAGAGATACAAAAAAGCAGGAGCGTATAGAACTTCTCATGGACAGCGCATACAGATGCACATCTTGCTATATGTGCTATGAGGTATGCCCACAGGATGTGCAACCTGTAATCGCAATCAAGAAAACAAAGAACTATCTTGATCAGTATAAGGGAGATACCCCCGTAACAGTCATGGCCAGAAAGCATGATGATACTATTGTGAATCTGATAGAAACAACAGGCAAGATAAAGGAATCTACTCTATTCCTGAAAACCTTCGGATTCGGCGAGGCAATGCGGGACGCTGTAGATATGCTGAAAACAGGCAAATTTAAATATGCATTTGAGAAAGACAGTAAGGTCAAAAACATGAGCGAAATAAAAAATATGATGGGTGATAAAAAATGAAAGTAGCATATTATCCGGGATGTGCTTCCCATGGAATAGCAAAGGATGTGGATATAGCAACGCAAATGATAGCAAAGGATCTTGATCTGGAACTTATGGAGGTTGATGACTGGAACTGCTGCGGCGGGGGATTCATGGATGATAAGAACGAGGCAGTCCATGCATCTCTTAATCTGAGAAATCTGGAGAAGGTTGAGAAGATGGGTTACAATAAGATGGCAACCCCATGCAGCGTATGCCTGAATTCCCATAAAATAGCTGCCGACAAGTATGAAAGTGATCCTGTACTGAAGGAGGATGTTGATGAAAGGCTCAAGGAAGCCAACATGGAAGAATACGACAACGGCGTTGAGTCAGAGCACTTCATATGGGTTCTGATCAGGGATGTTGGCATTGACAATATAAGAAAACATGTCAAAAGACCGCTTACCGGACTAAAGGTTGGAACATACTATGGATGCCAGCTTCTCAGGCCATCCAATGTAATGGGTTTTGAATCGGCATTTAATCCACATAGTGTAATGGATCTTGTGGCTGCCACAGGAGCGACTCCGGTAGCATTTCCAATGAAAACAGCATGCTGCGGTTTTCCACTTATGGGATCAAACCCCACGGTTGCACTGAAGATGGCAAATAATATACTTTCCAGTGCAAGGAACGAGGGTTCCGAAATTCTTGTGCATCCATGCTCACTGTGCCACCTGCAGCTTGATGTTACCCAGGATAAAATTCAGAGACAGTTCAAACAGGAGTGGAGGCTTCCCGCTGTTTACATAACACAGCTCATAGGGCTATCCTTCGGATACACACCGAAACAGCTGGGAATGTCAAAGGGATCCATAGAATATCTGAGGTCAAGGGGGATATCATGAACTACGCAGACCTTTTAAAGGGTACGGAAGTTACCGGGCAATCAGAAATACCTCCTAGACCCGGGGATAAACCCTTTGCAACGGAGGTTTATTACAAAAAGGATGATCTATTCTACGGGAAATTACATGTACGGAAGTTGAACAACGCAATGTATCTATCTGTAATATCAAAGATTCCATTCAACTGGAAACAGCTGGTGGGGGACATGAAATTTGCAGGAACAGTTGTAGATTCTGCAGGTGGTCTTCTCTGGTTAAAGGAGAATGAAAATACAATAGGAAATGATCTAGCATATCTTGAAAAATACCTTACAGATATGAAAAACAAAGAAACCAAAAATTAAATTTTTAAATTAAATAAATTTATTCAACGTCCTTTTCAGAGAATGTTTTTACAGGATCTACTATGGTATATCCATCCTTATCTGCTACTTCCTGCAAAGCAGGTGGATATTTCAGATACTCTGGAACTATCCCTGCAAGCCTGTTGGTATAGCTCGGAATGGTGTTGTTTTCATAGAATATGCCTATGGGTATATGGTCTCCCCATTCCAGTGATTTTCTGTATCCGGTGTCAAATTTTTCCTCATCTTCTTCTTTCTTATCAACAACGGGATTCCATGATTTATCATCTTCAAGTTTGTAGACACGCTGTCTGTACCAGTCCAGTGTATTTACATCATTGTATGTAGGGCATGGCTGTAATACCTCTATTACTGCTGATCCCTCATGCTTTATAGCCCTTTCTATAATATATGATAGTTGCTTTATTTCTGATGAGAATGCTCTTGCCACGAATGAATATCCGGAAGCCATAGCCAGTGTGATAGGATTTATCTTTCCCATTATATTTGGCCTTGCAAGGCTCTTTACCTTTTCACCAAGTGGTAGTGTTGGAGCAGCCTGTCCCTTAGTCAGTCCGTAAACCGAGTTATTATAAAGTATTACCTTGACACCGGAGTTTCTTCTTCCTTCTCCAACAAAATGTCCTGCTCCAATGCTGAGCAGGTCTCCATCCCCTCCCATTACCAGAACATTCAAATTGGGATTGGAAAGTTTAACACCCACTGCATAGGGTATAGCCCTTCCGTGCAGTGTATGGACCCCCGCAATATTCAAATAATGTGGAGTTTTTCCTGAGCAGCCTATACCTGATACTGCAACCACATCATCAGGATCCATTTTCATGTTGGAAAGTGCCTGTGTAACTGCGCTGACTATACCGAAGTCACCACATCCCGGGCACCAGTCAATTGTTATATTATTCCTGAAGTTGTATTTGCCCCTGTCTTCTACTCCTTTTTGCATTTTTATCACCCTATGACCCTTCCTGGAGTACTTCCAGCGCGGTCTTCTTTTCCATTATATTCTTTGTAGACCTCAAAACCTCATCTAATGTCATATGCCTTCCATTATATTTAAGGATAAAGTTTTCTATATTTATCCCTGTAAACATTCTGATTACCTTTGCTGCCTGACCGGTCATATTGCTTTCAACATCTATGATCAGATGTGAGTTTTTCAGAACCTTTGCCACATATTCAGATGGGAATGGCTCGAACATTCTGAGATACAGAAGATTTGCTGATATTCCCTGTTTCTTCAGTTCACTTATTGTATCCATGAGCAGGCTCTTCTGACTTCCCCATGTAACATATGTTATATCTGCATTTTCATCTCCGTAAAGAACCACCTTGTCTTCCAGAGGTATCTCCCTATCGGCTGTAACCAGTTTCTGCATTCTTTTTTCCATCATCTTATCCCTCATTGCAGAATCCTCTGTTACATGACCTAGCTCATCGTGCTCATCACCTGTCATCCAGAATATATCCTTTCCGAATACACCGTATGGAGAAATTCCATTTTCAGTATCAAGGGAATATCTCTTGAAATTCTCATGATTTGTATTTTCATTGTATTTTACAATTTTTACTTTCTTTACATCTATTTCAGGAACAAGGTCCATTGTGTTTGCCAGTGTTTTATCAATTAAATGTATTACCGGCATCTGGTATCTCTGGGCATAATTCAGTGATTTCATTCCATCGTAGATGCATTCTTCCATGTCTCCGGATGATATTACCATTTTCGGAAATTCACCATGTCCAGTATTGAGCGCAAATAATAGATCTGCCTGCCCGTTCCTTGTGGGTAAACCTGTTGATGGTCCCCCTCTCTGATAGAATGTAATTACCACCGGTATTTCTGTCATTCCTGCATATCCTATTCCCTCTGCCATGAGCGAGAATCCCGGTCCGGAAGTTGCTGTTGCGCTTCTGGTTCCGGTCAGTGCAGCACCGTTTGCCATGTTAATAGCCGATAGTTCATCCTCACACTGGACAACAACAAGTCCTGCTTTGTTTACTATTTTATCAGCATTTTTCAGGAACGTCATTTCCTCATGACTTTCCAGCAGGGTACTTTCATCGCTTGCAGGTGTAATTGGATAATAAGTCTGGAATCTGAGACCGCCCATTAATTTACCCAGTGCTGTTGCATCATTGCCGGTTAATAGCATTCTGGGTATTGCGGGATATGTGGGCAGTGTTGCCACTTTCAATGGTGATTTCTCAACATAATCATACGCTGCCCTTATAACTTTTATATTGGATTCTACCACCTTGGGTTTTTTCTTGAATGCAAATTTAATACCATCATCTGCGTGTTCCTCATCAAGCCCCAGTAGTGCAAGGGTTGTGCCTGCACCCAGTGTATTGTAATACCGGTTTGCAGGGCCATCATGCACATTCTCATTTATGAGCTTGTCAAAGGGTATGGCGATTACATCAATTCCGGCACTCTTAAAGTAATCAAGAACCCCCTTAACGTCAAATGAAAGATTTCTTTCAGCCAGTTCATCCTGGATTCTGCCCATTGTATCGGATGTAATCATTCTTGCATTTTTAAGATTGAATGTATCGAAAGCCGAATCATAAACAACCTTGGATCCCTTTGACACGTCGAACATATGTTCGAAAAGAGTATCTGGATCAAGAGCCACCATAATATCGACAGGATATTTCAGTGATTTTGGCCTCTCATGCATTATTCTAAAATGTATATAGCTATGTCTTCCCTTTATATTGGAATGGAATTCTCTTATTCCGTAAATATTATAGC